>DMWU01000277.1 GCA_003483125.1 Erythrobacter sp.
GGGCGGCAGTTAGCGCCGGGAATACTGGCGCGCTGATGGCGATGAGCAAGCTGGCGCTGCGTACAATGCAGGGCATTGACCGGCCCGCTCTCGCCGCCCTTATGCCCACGCTGGAAGAGCATGATGTAATCATGCTCGATCTTGGCGCCAATACGGAGGCAGATGCACGCAATCTGGTTCAGTTCGCCGTGATGGGTGCCGCCTATGCGCGTATCGTCAATGGATTTGAAAAGCCTCGCGTACGCCTGCTTAATATCGGAACGGAAGAGATCAAGGGCACGGAGTCCCTGCGCGATGCAGCTACGGCACTGCAACAGGCGACGGGCCTAGATATGCAATTCGACGGATTCGTCGAAAGCGACAAGATCAATCGCGGGCAAGTGGACGTTGTCGTGACTGACGGGTTTTCAGGCAATATCGCACTCAAGGCGATCGAAGGAACTGCTCGCTTCGTCACCGATTTGCTGCGTAGTGCCTTTACCAGCTCGCTGCGGTCGAAGATCGGTTTCCTGGTATCGCGACCCGCGACAGAGCTGTTGAAGCATCACCTTGATCCCAACAACCACAATGGCGCGGTGTTCCTGGGCCTTAACGGGGTTGTCGTGAAGAGCCATGGCAGTGCCACTGCCAAGGGTGTTGCAAACGCGGTGGAAGTGGCTGCGCGTTTGCTTGAAGACGATATTACTAACCGCATTGCCCACGATCTAGGCGAATTGGACGAAGTTAAGACATCCGACACGAGTGAAGGCGCTGCAGGGTAATGTTGAGATCTGTGATCAAGGGAAGCGGTTCCGCATTGCCCAAACGGGTTGTGACCAATGACGAATTGGCCAGCCAGATCGATACGAGCGATGAATGGATCGTGGAACGTACTGGAATCAGCCAGCGGCACATTGCCGGTGAAGATGAGACCACGTCAACGCTAGCAACTGATGCGGCACTTGCCGCTCTTGCTGATGCGGGGATCGATGCAAAATCAATCGAACTGATCGTTCTGGCAACGGCTACGCCCGACAATACATTCCCGGCAACAGCGACAAAGGTTCAGCACGCCATCGGTTGTGACGGCGGCATTGCATTTGACGTTGCGGCCGTTTGCTCCGGCTTTCTCTATGCGTTGGCGACCGCCGATTCCATGCTACGCAGCGGAATGGCAAAGCGCGCACTGGTGATTGGCGCCGAGACATTCAGTCGTATACTGGACTGGGAAGATCGCGGTACCTGTGTCCTATTTGGCGATGGGGCCGGGGCGGTCGTGCTGGAAGCAGTCGAATCAGAAGAGGATGGTCCCGGCGTGTTGACAACCCGGCTTCACGCCGATGGGGAGCAGCACGACCTCCTATATGTAGACGGTGGACCTTCGACCACGGGTACGGTGGGGCACGTTCGCATGAAGGGGCGTGAAGTGTTCCGCCATGCGGTCGTAAACCTTACCGACGTTCTCAACGAAGTTCTTGAAGATATGAACTTATCTGGCGATGCGATCGATTGGGTCGTACCGCACCAGGCCAATGCCCGTATTCTTGATGCAACCGCGCGCAAACTGGGAATTGCGCCCGAAAAGGTTGTGGTGACAGTGGATCAGCACGCCAATACTTCTGCCGCTTCTGTTCCGCTTGCATTCGATGTTGCGCGCAAAGATGGGCGCATCAAAGCAGGTGACCTGGTAATGTTTGAAGCAATGGGCGGCGGTTTTACCTGGGGTGCCAGTCTGGTGCGTATGTGAATAAAACTACCTAACTGCCCGGGTTCACTTGCGAAATTTCTCGAAAAACCTTATGGTTGAGTCCTCGTATGGGTCGCGCCAAATGTAGGAGAGACGCATGATGCGTTCGGTGGGGACTCTAACCCGTGCAGATTTGGCTGAAACCATCAATCGCAAGATGGGGCTATCGCGTGCTGAATCGCTCGAAATGGTCGAAGAAATTCTGGATCAAATGTCAGATGCCATGGCCAGGGGTGAAAACGTGAAAATATCCGGTTTTGGCAGTTTTATCCTTCGCGACAAGCGCGAGAGGATTGGCCGCAATCCCAAGACCGGGATTGAAGTGCCAATTACGCCGCGCCGGGTGATGACATTCAGGGCCAGCCAACTGCTCAAAGAGCATGTGGCAAACGGTTGATCGCCATGACCGGCCGCTTTGACGATGGTAAGGAAGCGGACGCGTTAAGGACTATTGGCGAGGTTAGCGAAGGCCTTGGTATCAAGGCCCATGTCTTGCGCTATTGGGAACAGCAATTCCCCATGCTCAAGCCGCTTAAGCGAAGCGGGGGCAGGCGATATTACCGGGCAGAGGATATCGCCATGGTCGAGTTGATCGATCGGCTGGTCAATAATGAAGGCTATACTTTGAAAGGCGCGAAGGCGGCGTTGCGATCTGGGAAGGTCGCGCCCGCCATACCTATGCCTGAAAAACCCGAAATGTGCGTGGAGCATCCAAGCAATGCCGATGCAGATGTCTTGGCGCAGCTATGGGCTATTCGAGCAAGGCTCGCAGCAGCGATTGAAAGCTAGCGGCTTTTCCTCAATTTGGAGATTAGGCGGGCTATTCCGCTGCCATCAATTCAGCTTCGCCTAGATCGACGCTGACGAGTCTTGAGACACCCTTCTCAGCCATTGTTACACCAAACAGCCGGTGCATCCTGCTCATGGTCACGGCATTGTGCGTCACGATCAGGTAGCGCGTAGTCGTTTCGTTCACCATCGAATCAAGCAGGTCGCAGAACCGCTCAATATTGGCATCGTCGAGCGGTGCATCGACCTCGTCGAGCACGCAGATCGGCGCAGGATTGGTGAGGAACAGTGCAAAAATCAGCGCGGTTGCCGTAAGTGCCTGTTCGCCGCCTGAAAGCAGGCTCAGCGACTGTAATCTTTTGCCCGGTGGCTGAGCGTAGATTTCCAGCCCGGCCTTTAGCGGATCGTCACTGTCTATCAGCGCCAGATGCGCCTGGCCTCCCTCGAACAGGCGTGTGAAGAGTTGTTTGAAGTGCTCATCCACTTCTTCAAAAGCGGCGCGCAGTCTTTGCCGACCTTCGCGGTGCA
>DMWU01000183.1 GCA_003483125.1 Erythrobacter sp.
TTCGCGCTGTTGCTGAACGCGCTTTGGGGCGTGCGGGCTACTCGGTTACGAGTTGCAGTGACGGTGAGGAAGGACTCGCCAAGGTCCAGGCCGGGGAGGAATTCGACTTGATAGTGAGCGACGTTGTGATGCCTGGCATGGATGGGCCTACCATGGCGCGCGGCATACGCGAACTTCGCCCCGAAGTGCCCGTGCTGTTCATGTCAGGATATGCCGAAGAGCATTTGCGCCAGGAAATCGACATCCCCAACATGCACTTCATAGGCAAGCCATTTAGCGTACAGCAGATAGGCGACACCGTGTCGCAGGTTCTACGTAAGGTTGGCAATAAAGAGAGCTGAAAACACGAAATAAAAAAATTTTCGTTCTGCTCTTGTTCTATTGGAACAAAAACGGTACATGCCTTTGTAGTCGATAAAGGGGATTGCACTCTAGGCAAGCAAAGGAGGCCGTGCGATGACGACCAATCTGAAATTGGTAGAGAAGGAAAGTTCTGTGGATCGTCAAAAGGCGCTTGATGCTGCGCTAGCTCAGATTGACCGGGCGTTTGGTAAGGGTTCGGCGATGAAGCTGGGCTCGAAAGAGGCGATGAATGTTGAATCGATTTCAACCGGATCGCTTGGCCTGGATATTGCTCTGGGAATTGGCGGACTGCCAAAGGGGCGCGTTATCGAGGTTTACGGGCCAGAGAGTTCCGGCAAGACGACGCTGGCGTTGCATGTGATCGCCGAAGCGCAAAAGGGTGGCGGTACCGCAGCCTTTGTTGATGCAGAGCACGCACTGGATCCGGTTTATGCAAAGAAGCTTGGCGTCGATATCGATGAATTGATTGTCTCGCAGCCGGACACTGGTGAACAGGCACTGGAAATCACCGATACATTGGTGCGCTCCAATGCGATCGATGTTCTGGTTGTCGACTCTGTCGCGGCACTGGTGCCGCGGGCTGAGATCGAAGGTGAAATGGGCGATTCCCATGTTGGCCTTCAGGCGCGGTTGATGTCGCAATCGCTTCGTAAGCTTACTGGCTCGATCAACCGTTCGAAGTGTATGGTTATCTTTATTAACCAGCTGCGCATGAAGATCGGGGTGATGTACGGCAATCCTGAAACCACCACGGGTGGTAATGCACTTAAATTCTATTCTTCGGTCCGTCTCGACATCCGTCGTACCGGCCAGATCAAGGATCGCGACGAAATCATCGGTAACTCTACTCGGGTAAAGGTGGTAAAGAACAAAGTCGCTCCGCCGTTCAAGCAGGTCGAATTCGACATCATGTATGGGGAAGGAATCTCGAAGATTGGCGAGATACTCGATCTCGGCGCTAAGGCGGGCCTGGTAGAAAAATCGGGTAGCTGGTTCTCTTATGACAGTATCCGGATTGGGCAGGGGCGCGAGAACGCCAAGAATTACCTGAAGGACAATCCTGAAGTTTGCGACAAGTTGGAAGCCGCTATTCGCGGCCGCACCGACGAAGTTGCCGAGGAAATGATGACGGGCCCGGACGCGGAAGCCTGACACTTTTCCTCAAGCGGGCGCGTAATATCGCCCGGAAGAACGGGAAGCCGGTGTATGCCTATCCGCCCGAAGGCTGCACCGGTTTTTCGTGTCTAATGCAGATTTTTCGTTGAAATCGTCCTCAAAAGCCCCTCGGCGCTTGTAGCGGGCTTCGCGATTGCCTAACTGCGCGAGTATGACGTCTACCAACGATATCCGTCGTTCGTTTCTCGACTATTTCGCGCAGGCCGACCATGCGGAGGTGCCTAGCGCGCCGCTGGTGCCGTATAACGACCCTACGTTGATGTTCGTGAATGCGGGCATGGTACCTTTCAAGAACTCTTTCACGGGGCTTGAAACACCACCCGCGCCGCGCGCGGTCAGTTCGCAGAAATGCGTTCGCGCAGGCGGTAAGCATAACGATCTCGACAATGTGGGTTACACTGCGCGTCACCACACATTCTTTGAGATGTTGGGCAACTTTTCCTTTGGTGACTATTTCAAGGAGCAGGCGATCCTGCATGCCTGGACTTTGCTGACTAAGGATTGGGGCCTTTCGCCTGATCGGCTTACGGCTACTGTTTATTATACTGACGACCAGGCATTTGACCTCTGGCGCAAGATTTCCGGGCTGCCGGAAGAACGGATCATTCGTATCCCGACAAATGACAATTTCTGGTCCATGGGTGATACTGGACCTTGCGGCCCTTGTTCCGAGATATTCTACGACCATGGCGATCACATAGAAGGTGGTCCACCAGGAAGTCCCGACGAAGACGGCGATCGATTTGTCGAGATTTGGAACCTGGTGTTCATGCAATTTGAACAGCAGGAGGGTGGTGAGCGTGTCGACCTGCCAAAGCCGTCGATTGATACTGGTATGGGTCTCGAACGTATTGCTGCTGTGATGCAGGGCGTACATGACAATTACGATACCGACACCTTCAAGGCGCTTATCGGCGCTTCGGAAAGTCTAACGGGTGTCTCTGCTGATGATGCGCATTCGGCAAGCCATCGCGTAATCTCCGATCATCTTCGCTCGACGAGCTTCCTGATGGCAGACGGTGTGTTGCCGTCTAACGATGGGCGCGGTTACGTGCTTCGTCGGATCATGCGCCGTGCAATGCGGCACGCGCATCTGCTGGGCGCAAGCGAGCCCTTGATGCACCGACTTGTCCCGGCCCTGGTCAATGAAATGGGTCAGGCTTATCCTGAGCTTGTGCGCGGACAGGCGCTGATCTCTGAAGTGCTCGAGCGCGAGGAAACACAATTCCGCAAGACCCTAGAGAAGGGCCTGCGGCTGCTGGACGAAGCAACAGGCGAGATGGGCGAGGGGGCCGAGCTTGATGGTGAAACAGCGTTCAAGCTCTATGACACTTACGGCTTTCCATACGACCTGACGGAAGATGCGTTGCGCGCCCGCGGTATCGGTGTTGATCGCGCAGGATTCGATGCAGCGATGGATCAACAAAAGGCGGCAGCCCGCGCGGCCTGGAAAGGATCGGGCGAGGCTGCATCGGGTGAAGTCTGGTTCGACATTGCGGAGCGCGAAGGCGCGACCGAATTTACCGGATACAGTTCGACATCTGGCGAAGGCCGCGTTGTGGCGTTGGTGAAGGATGGTTCCGAAGTTCAATCGGCCGGCGAAGGCGACGAGCTGGTAATCCTCACCAATCAGACGCCGTTCTATGGTGAGAGCGGTGGCCAGACCGGCGATGCCGGAACCTGCACTACACCATTGGGTTTCAAGGCCGCTGTGACTGACACTTCAAAACCGCTCGGTCGGCTGCATGCGCATCGCGCCAAGATCGCATCAGGCTCCGTAAGCGTTGGTGATACAGTACATTTGGAAGTTGATGCGGAGCGCCGTGATCGCATCCGATCGAACCACTCGGCAACGCATCTTGTGCATGCTGCGCTGCGCAATCGTCTGGGTAACCATGTGACGCAAAAGGGGTCATTGGTTGCCGATGATCGCTTCCGGTTCGATTTCTCGCATCCCAAACCGCTCACGGATGGTGATATTGCGGCGATCGAGGCCGAGGTGAATGCCGAAATTCGTGCAAACGAGCCTGTCGGCACGACCTTGATGAGCCCCGAAGACGCCGTTGAAGCTGGAGCGCTCGCTCTTTTCGGCGAAAAGTATGGCGATGAGGTTCGCGTTCTTTCGATGGGGCGCAAGCCAGACGGAGGCCGAAGCTATTCGGTCGAACTTTGTGGGGGTACGCATGTCAGCGCGACAGGTGACATTGGCGTATTCCGGATCGTCTCAGAAGGAGCTGTGAGCTCTGGTGTTCGGCGGATCGAAGCGTTGACCGGCGATGCCGCGCGAAAATGGCTGGTTGATCGTGAAGAGGCTCTCAAACAGGCAGCCAGCGCCATTCGCGCGACACCCGAGGAAGTGCCTGCGCGCATTTCAGCTCTGCTGGAGGAGCGAA
>DMWU01000049.1 GCA_003483125.1 Erythrobacter sp.
CCTGCCGCGCCACTGAGCGGGTTTAAGCGTGCCCTCGCCTCCTCTGCGGCGAACCACTGTTACTTCGACATCAAACGCTTCGAGCCGCGGCTTGATCAACTTGCCGATTGCTCCATATCCCAGCAGCAGGGCCTTGCTGCCCGCAAGTTCGCGCTTGCCCGGGCTGTCGAGCAGCCACTCGCGCCGATCCTGCGCACGCACAACATGCCGATATCCCTTGGCGGTGGTGAGCATCCCCATGACAACATATTCGGCGATCGTGAGGGCATTGATCCCGGCACCATTGGTTACCGTGATATCGCGCTCGATCAGCACATCCATCGGCATGAAATCCAACCCCGCATAGATCGAATTGAGCCATTTGAGATTGGTCGCTGCCCTCAGTGTATCGGCCATCGCCTGCTGGTCGTACATGTCGAACCAGCCGATCTCGGCATGCGGTACGGCCTCCAATGCTTCTTCGTGTGTTGAGAACCAGCGCACATCCAGCCCGTCCGGCAAGCGCGGCTCCAGCAGCGGGCGGATGAGGGAAGAGAGGGCAAGCGTGGTCATGAAGAATCCTTCTCAAAGACACACCAATTGAAGGCCGGGCTTGTACCCCAAGGTGTATGATGCACATCGCGCCATTCTGCAATCAGATCGAATGCATCGCCTAACGCTTCGTCGATTCCAGCGGCATCGTAACGGCACACGGGCAATCCGCTGCATTTCTCTGGTGCGTCTGGTGCGAAGGTAGCGACGATAAGGTACCCGCCCGGTCGCAGGCCCGCCATCAGCGCCGCCTTGTAGCGCGCCCGATCATCTGCCTCCGTCAAGAAATGGAAGGCGGCCCGGTCATGCCAGATGTCGAGATGGCGAGCTGGCTTCCACTGGGTGATGTCTGCTCTGATCCAATCGATCTTTGCCGCGAATTCGCCAGCATTGGTTTGCGCGCGGGCAAGTCCCGCCGATGATATGTCGAGGGCGGTGAGGTCGTACCAACCTTGTTTGAAAAGATTGAGTAGAAGCGCGGAGGAGCCCGCACCAACGTCGATCAGGCTATTATGAGGCTGCCCGCCAATCCGGCTGATTGCCTTCAGCGAAGAAGTCGGTTCTTGTTGGTACCAGCTTTGTTCTTCTGCCTGCTTATCCGTGTAGGCAGCTTCCCAATGGCTGGCCCTGTCTCTGCTCAATCGCCGAGCTTCCATTCCCAGCCCAGCGAATCGCCATCCATTACTTCGACACACTTAGCGGTGAGTTCTTCACGGATCGCGTCGCTGGTGGCGAAGTCCCTTTCAGCACGCGCAGCCTTGCGGCGTGCGAGAGCATCTTCGATTTCGTCCTCGCCTATCTGCGCATCCTTGGGACGAATTCGGAGATCGGTACGAGTTAGGCCAATGAGACTTAGGCCTAGAACCTCGTCCATGCGCTCGATAACCGCGCGCTTGATGCCGGCGTCGACTTTTTTGACGGCCAGCACCTCTTCAAGCGCAACCAATCCAACCGATGTATTGAGATCGTCCGAAATCGCCTCTTCGAATTTTTCGACCAGCGGATTGAACCTTGTATGAGGTGCGTCTGACTGAACGGCATCCTTCAATCGTTCGACTGCCATTACGATCCGCTTCAACCGCGTCAGCGCCGCCTGAAGCCCTTCCCAGCTGAACTCCAGCTCGCTGCGGTAATGCGCCTGAAGGCACATCATGCGATAAGCGAGCGGGTGGTAACCTTTGTCGATCAGCAATTGCAGACGCAGGAATTCTCCCGCGCTCTTTGACATCTTGCCGCTGCGTTCAACCAGGAAGTTATTGTGCATCCAGATTTTCGCGCCCGAGTTGGTCGCCTCTGACAAACCACCACAACCGCAAAATGCCTGATTCTGCGCAATCTCATTCGGGTGGTGGATCTCGCGATGGTCGATACCGCCTGTGTGAATATCGAAGGGAAAGCCAAGCAGCTTCTCACCCATCACAGAGCATTCGAGGTGCCAGCCCGGTGCACCCTTGCCCCACGGGCTGTCCCATTCCATCTGGCGCTTCTCGCCCGACGGCGTCTTTCGCCAGATAGCGAAATCGGCGGCATTACGCTTCCCCTCAACCGTATCGATCCGGCCCTCTCCATCCTCGGTCACAGCGCGCGCCAGTCGGCCGTAATCCTCGACAGTCGAGACATCGAAATAGAGCCCGCTATCGAGTTCGTAACAATGCTTGTCCGCAATGCTTTTCGCGAAATCCAGCATCTCGTCGATATAGTCTGTGGCAATCGACCATTTCGCCGGCTGGCGAATATTGAGCGCCTTCACATCGCCCCAATAGGCTTCGGTATAATGGCGTGAGATTTCCCAGATGCTTTGCGCCTTTTCAGCCGCAGCCTTCTCTAGCTTGTCCTCACCCTCATCTGCATCGTCGGTAAGGTGCCCGACATCGGTGATATTGATGATATGGGTAAGCTTGTAACCCTTCCAACTAAGCGTGCGACCCAGCACATCGGCGAACACATATGCGCGCATATTGCCGATATGCGGATAGTTATAAACGGTAGGGCCACAGGTATAGACGCGCGCTTCACCCGGATGGACTGGCTGGAACTCTTCAACAGAGCGGGTCAGCGAATTGAAAAGTTTAAGGGGCGTCGCATCAGTCATATGCTGCGCGCTTTGCGTGGAGGGCGCGCGCAGGTCAAGCGCCTGTCTTCATTCCCAGCCGAGGAACTTGATTTGATCATCTAACGGTACACGCTCGCGCTCAAAATTATTCACTGGATCGTCCTGGTCACGATAGCCGATCGCCATGCCGCAGAAGAACATGTAACGATGTTGGTCCAGGCCAAGGAAATCACGGATCGTATTTGCAAATAGCGCCATGTATTCCTGAAAACAGCTATCAAGGCCTTCCTCGCGCAGCAGCAAAGCAACCGTTTGCAGCCACATTCCGGTATCCGACCATTGCGCTTCTTTCATCAGACGCGGGAAATAGCACAGCATCAGAGCGGGTGAATCGAAAGAAGTACGATTGCGCTCCATCGCCTGCATTCGGCCTGCTGTGTCATCACGGGCGATACCCATCGCGCCAAACATACCCTTCGAGACATTGTCGAGCCGTTGCTTGTAAGCGTCCTCGTTACCCGGTGCGGCCCAATCATATTCAGCCTGTTCCATCGCCGCATCGGCAAGCGTCTTTCGAAAATCCGCTAAGACCTTGCCAGACAAAATGGTCGCTTCCCAAGGTTGGTAGTTGCAGCCAGAGGGTGCCCAACGCGCTGTGTCCATCACTCGCCGGATAGTCTCCAGATCAACCGGTTGATCGGTAAAAGCCCGCACGGAGCGACGGGTCTTTACTGCCTCGGATACGTTCATCTGCGTCTGCCTTTCTCATCATCAAACAATTCGGCCAGTTGCTCGATAATCGTGCCGCCCAATTGTTCGACATCCATTATTGTCACAGCGCGGCGATAATAACGCGTGACATCATGGCCGATGCCAATGGCAACCAATTGGACTGGCGAGATCTTTTCGATCCATTCAATCACCTTGCGCAAGTGGCTTTCTAGATAGCCCGCGCTGTTCACACTGAGCGTAGAATCATCCACCGGGGCACCATCCGAGATCACCATCAATATGCGGCGATCCTCGCGACGGGCGATCAGGCGCCTATGGGCCCATAGCAGTGCCTCACCATCGATATTTTCTTTGAGCAGGCCCTCGCGCATCATCAGCCCCAGATTGCGGCGTGCGCGGCGCCATGGCTCATCAGCCTGCTTGTAAACAATATGTCGTAAATCGTTGAGACGTCCTGGGTTTTGTGGCTTACCATCAGCCAACCATTGCTCGCGGCTCTGCCCGCCCTTCCAGGCCCGGGTTGTGAAGCCAAGTATCTCTGTTTTGACGCCGCAGCGTTCCAACGTGCGCGCAAGAATGTCGGCGCTGATCGCAGCAATTGAGATTGGCCGCCCGCGCATCGAGCCCGAGTTGTCGATCAGAAGCGTGACGATAGTATCCTTGAACTCGACATCACGTTCAACCTTGTAAGCGAGCGAAGTGCCCGGCGTTACGATTACCCGCGAAAGCCGCGCCGCGTCGATCACACCTTCTTCCTGATCGAAGTCCCAACTGCGGTTTTGCTGCGCCATTAACCGGCGCTGGAGCCGGTTTGCCAGTCGCGTGACAATTCCCTGAAGGCCGGTCAGCTGACTATCGAGATAGGCGCGCAGCCGATCGAGCTCTTCGGAATCGCAAAGCTCCTCTGCTTCGACTATTTCGTCGTAACGCTCCGTATAGGCAGTGTAGTCAAAGCCATCAGGGATGTCGGTCCACGGCCGGTTCGGGCGCACGGGCATCATGCCTTCTTCGCCCTCATCACCGGGTTCGCCTTCCGCCATCTCCTCTTCAGAGGTCATCTCGGTTTCGGCGTCGCCCTGTTCGTCACCTTCGGCTTGCTCGCCCGCCATTTCGGCAGATTGCGGCTCGCCCTGCGACTGCTCCTGTTCGCCTTCCTCCTGCTCTTCCTGACCTTCCTCGTCCTCGCCTTCATCGTTGTCGGTTTGATCGGGCGCATCGGACGGATGGGTGAGGTCCAGCTGTTCAAGCAGGTCTAGCGAGAGCTTCTGGAACGCTTCTTGGTCGTCCAGCGACAGCGCAAGATCTTCAAAATCACCGCCAGCGCGATCTTCGATGAATTGACGCACCATTTCGACGCCAGCAACAGCGCTCTCGGGCATGGGCTCGCCCGTCAGCTCTTCG
>DMWU01000284.1 GCA_003483125.1 Erythrobacter sp.
GCGCATTCAAGTGCAACGTGCAGTTCAGAACCCGTGGCAATCAAGACAACGCGCCTACTGCCCTCGGACGATTTCAGGCGATAGCCGCCGCGCGCCGACACCAGTTCATCGCTCGCCTCCAAGCGGACTTGCGGCAGTCCTTGTCGGCTGAGCGCGAGTACAGTGGGACGATCCTGTTGCTTTAACGCGACTGCCCAGCATTCCGCCGTTTCAACCACATCCGCAGGACGCATAACCAAAAGATTGGGCATCGCACGCAGGGATGCGACATGCTCGATCGGCTGGTGTGTAGGCCCATCCTCACCCAAACCGATACTGTCATGCGTCATGACATAGATCACGCGCTGTTGTTGAAGGGCCGAGAGGCGAATTGCTCCGCGCGCATAGTCGGTGAATACCAGGAACGTTCCGCCATACGGGATCACACCACCATGCAGCGCCATTCCGTTCATCGCCGCAGCCATGCCAAATTCGCGAATGCCGTAATAAACATAGCGACCGCTGTAATTGTCGGCGGTGAATGGCTCGATCCCGCCAGCCTTGGTATTGTTTGAACCTGTAAGGTCGGCAGAGCCGCCAATTGTATCGGGAAGTACTGCGTTGATTTGTACAAGCGCCATCTCGCTGGCCTTGCGGGTCGCAACCTTTTGCGGCTCCGCAATCAACGAGGCTATGAATTCTTGCATGGCGTTGCCTTCGGGCAATTCGCCGGCCATGCGCCGATCAAATTCAGCCTTATCGGCTGAGGCAGCCGGCCGGTCCGCCCATTCGCCATGGTGCGCCACGCCCCGTTCGCCTGTCGCGCGCCAGTCAGCCAGTATGTCATCTGGAATGACAAATGGCTCATGCGACCAACCCAATTCTTCTCGCGCAGCCGCAATCTCATCGGGACCCAGTGGCGCGCCATGCGTTGCCGAGGTGCCTTGCTTGTTAGGCGCGCCTTTTCCGATGATCGTGCGACAAGCAACGAGCGAAGGACGATCATCCGCTACGGCCTCATCCATTGCCCGCGCAATGTCGGCATAGTCATGACCATCGCACTCTACGACGTGCCAGCCGGTTGCAACGTAGCGAGCCTTGATGTCCTCGCTGGATGACAGATCCACGGCACCATCGATCGTGATCTTGTTGTCGTCCCACAACACGATCATGCGGCCTAGCTTCAGGTGCCCAGCAAGCCCGATGGCCTCGTGATTGATACCCTCCATCAAGCAGCCATCGCCTGCAATCACCCAGGTACGGTGATCGACCAGGCTATCGCCAAACGTGGCATTAAGGCTACGCTCTGCGATCGCCATACCCACTGCCATTGCAAGGCCCTGCCCCAGCGGGCCGGTCGTGCACTCGACGCCATCTAGCAGGAAATTCTCCGGATGGCCTGCACAGGGGCTTCCCAACTGGCGGAAGTTGCGAATGTCATCCAGGGTTGGCGCAGCGTAGCCCGTGAGATGTAGCAGGCTGTAGATCAGCATTGAGCCGTGCCCAGCCGACAAGACGAACCTGTCACGATCTGCCCATCTGGGTGCCGCCGGGTCAAACTTCAGATATTTCGACCATAAGACCGTTGCTACATCGGCCATGCCCATTGGCATGCCGGGATGCCCCGAATTTGCAGCCTGCACCGCATCCATTGAAAGGGCGCGAATTGCGTTGGCCATGGGTTGGAGGCGGGCGGGATCGAGACTCATACGCTCAGGCTCCTGAACTTGGGACGAGCCAAGAGACGAATGTTTGGCCCGGCGCAGCGATTCGCCGCGCGCGCGCAGCCATCGCTAAGCATAGTGTCAAGGTCAAGCGATTGAGGGTGCGCATCCCCGCCTTGGTCAATGAATTTCCGCTCAAGCCACTTATCAACAGGCTTTCGCAACGCTTTGCACGCACGCGCCAATATTGATATTTCATGATGTCATGGCACAGGAGCGGATCGGAAAGGCATTTGAAAGGATCGACGCCGCATTGGCGCGGATCGACCTTGCTGCTGATCGTATCGCTTCTTCGCCGCCATCCGGAGATGCAATGAATGCCGCCAAGGATTCGCTAAAAGGCGAACTTGCGGGCACGCTTCGCGATTTGGACGCGCTAATCGAAAGCATGGAGCAATGAGCGAAGTCGGCCTTCGCATCGGTGGCAAGACCTACATGGTCGCTTGCGGAGAGGGTGAGGAAGCCCAACTCGTAAAGTTAGGCAATATGATCGACGCCAAGCTCCAGACCATGGAGGGAAACCTCTCTGCACAAGATGCCCAAAACCTGCTGTTCGCGGCGTTGCTGCTCGCCGATGAATTGGATGAAACGAAGGATGGCGGCGGAACAACCGACGATAAATCCGGCCCTACCGCAGACCAGCTAGAGCAATTGGCGGACAAGATAGAAAAATGCGCAAGCAAGCTTGAGAGCTGCCTCGCCGGCGCCTAGATAGGCTGCGGCGGGACTGCCCGGCACGAGCCGTTTGAATATCCCTGAGGCTATAAGCAATCCTAGGGAGCTGTCCCTGTCTTGGTTAACGGGTTCGTCCTGGGGACCTGGGCATACGGCGCCCACCTGACGTTTAGGCGTCAGAGGATTTCTCGGGCAACCGACCCATGGTGGTTCCGCTACTTTATTTGCCAAGCTATCGCCTCGCTGCCTTGGCGCGCGTGGCGCAAAGGCGTGGCTTCCGACGAGCGCAGGACGAATGGTGAAATCCAAATCCGAAATCCGAAAGCATTTGCGCGCGGCAAGGCGAGTCCACGTCGCTGCGCTGGATCCAGCCACCAGCGCATTGCTGTTTCGTATCCCGCCCGCGCCATTGTTGGACTTGATACCGCAGGAGGCCGTGATCGGCCTCTATCATGCTGTCGGCGCGGAGGCCCCCACCACCTCATACGCTCAGTTCTTCCTTGAGCGAGGGCACGCAATTGCACTCCCTCGTTTTTTAACGATATCCGATCCTATGCATTTTGCTCGCTGGACAGACCCACTGGCTGAGAGCGATCTTGTCCCAGGCGCTTTCGACATGATGGAGCCTGCTCGCGATGCGCGTGAAGTTACCCCCGAGATATTGATGGTGCCTCTATTGGGATTTACCGAGCGCGGCGAACGGCTCGGCCAAGGCGGCGGACATTACGACCGTTGGCTTGCAGATCCCCCCGAAACGCGAACCATCGGCATGGCCTGGGATTGCCAGCTTGTCGAAGAGCTGCAAACTGAGCAGCACGACATCAGTCTCGATGCGATTGTCACCCCAACCCGATTTTATGGACCTTTCGATGCGCGATAAACCAACCTGGAGAATCCCGGCAGGCATATTTGGCCTCTTCTCGGTACTGATAATCTATGGCCTACTGATTGTGCGCTATATCTCGCCGCTGATCGAAACATGGCCAAGCCTGGCGCAGATGGTCATTTACTTGCTGCTAGGCGTAATCTGGCTTTTGCCTTTGCGGCGTTTCCTTATCTGGATGGAGACAGGAAGCTGGAGCCCACCCAAGAGGTAGCCCTGCCCATCCAGTGCAGATTTCGATGGGCACTCAATTTTGATCAATTGTCATACTCAGCCCATGTGGTAGCAATACCTCCAAGGGAGTCTTGATGTCTGACAATGCAATGGCGCAGCATGCGTCACCCGATAAGCCGACTGTCTGGCTCAAGCTCGCGCACGGTTATGGCGCCACGGCTTTTGGCATCAAGAATAACGGCTTCGACTATTTCCTTTTGCTCTTTTACGGGACCATTGTGGGCCTCGAACCAGGGCTTGTCGGCCTGGCGATACTCATTGCGCTAGTATTTGACGCGATAAGCGATCCCCTCGTTGGATATTGGTCGGACAATTTTCACTCGCGCTGGGGCCGAAGGCATCCATTCATGTATGCCGCAGCCATTCCTGTTGCTCTTAGCTACTTCCTCCTGTGGAACCCGCCCGATTGGGACCAAATAGGCCTGTTCCTATACCTCACGCTGATGGCGATCTTGATCCGCACCTTCATCACTTTCTTTGAAACGCCATCGACATCGCTAATGCCGGAACTTACCAGTGATTACGATGAGCGAACCAGCGTACAATCCTACCGCCTGTTTTTTGGCTGGGCAGGCGGCAATCTGATGAGCGTCCTGATGTTTGGCGTGTTGTTGGCCGGCCCGGGCGGCATGCAACAGCGTGATGGCTATGAGACCTATGGCATCGTCGCGTCAGTGCTGATTTTCTCAGCAATCATGATTTCCGCGTTAGGTACGCATCACCGTATTCCCACACTCTCAAAGCCGACGGCCTTGGGCGAACGTTACACGCTTGGTCGGATTTTCTCCGAGATGGCGGAAACATGGAAAGAGAAGAGTTTTATCGCGCTATTCTTCACGTCCATTTTCGGCTCAGTCGCAACAGGCCTTGCCGCGTCGCTGAGCTTCATAATTCTCAACTATTTCTGGGGGTTCAATGAGTTCCAGCTGTTTATCTGGACGGCGACAGTCTTCTTTTCGGCATTCTTCGGCTTCCTTATGGCCCCGCGCGTTTCGCGCCGTTTCGGCAAGAAGAAGGCTACAATCTATCTTGGCATAGTTGCTTTCACTCTTGCGCCATTGCCGGTATTCTTGAGGCTCTTCGACTTGATGCCGGAAAATGGCGATCCGCTCCTGTTCCCGATCGTGGTCACGCTCAACATAGTCGACCTATCCTTGATTATTGCGCTTCAAGCGGTGCTCTATTCAATGGTGGCCGACCTGGTAGAATCCAACCAGCTAAAGACGGGTCGCCGCAATGAAGGCGTTTATTATGCGTCGATGACTTTCACGCGAAAGGCTACACAAGGCTTCGGCGCGTTAGCGGGCGGCCTGATCCTCTCTGCCATAGCCTTCCCGCAAGGGGCAGCGCCCGAAACAGTTGATCCAGATACGTTGTGGTGGCTTGGGGCGCTCTACGCACCTTCATTACTGATCCTATGGGCCGCAATGCTCTATTGCGTCTCGCTCTATCGCATCGACAAAGGCGAACACGAAGAGAACCTACGAAAACTCGCAGCCACCTCTCCACTCAGTGTCGATTGAGGTCCCAAGTGGCGCGAGTGACGGGACTCGAACCCGCGACCTTCGGCGTGACAGGCCGACACTCTAACCAACTGAGCTACACCCGCGCATTTCGGCGGTAGCGCCTCTTGGGAGACGCGCCAATAGGGCCGAGCGCAGATGCTGTCAACGGCCCTAGGCGCGAAAAATCAAACTTTATTCGCCCAAAAGCAGAACCGGCGTTTCAACCAGCTTTTTCAACTCTTGGATAAAGCTTGCTGCATCATAGCCATCCACTACGCGATGGTCGCAACTGATCGAAATATTCATCAGCTTACGCTTCTCTATTCTCTCGCCGCCCATGCCGTCCGCAACAAACATCGGACGCTCCACGATGCGGTTCGGCCCGATGATTGCGACTTCGGGCCGATTAATCACGGGCGTTGTTGCCACACCACCCAATGGCCCAAGCGAGGTAATTGTCAGCGTCGATCCTGAAAGCTCATCCGATTTTGCCGAGCCATCGCGCGCAGCACCCGCAAGGCGAGTAATTTCCGCCGCCAATTGCCAGAGATTTCGCGACTGCGCATCGCGAATAACAGGTACCATCAGGCCATTATCTGTCTGCGTCGCCATCCCTAAGTGCACACCACCATGGCGCGTGACCACCCCGCCCTCATCATCATAGCGCGCATTGATCATGGGATATTGCGGCAAGAGCTTGCAGATCGCGGTGATCAGCAGCGGCAGCATGGTCAGTTTAGGCTTCGAACCTCGGTTGGCATTCAGATCAGCGCGCATCTTCTCAAGTTCGGTGACATCCATCTCTTCGACATAGGAGAAATGCGGGATGTTCCGCTTGGAGGCAGCCATGTTCTGCGCGATACGCTTGCGCAGCCCAATAACCTTGATCTCTTCATCAGCGCGTGCCTTGCCCGCAGGGGCAAACCCGCCGCCTGCATTGTAAGACAGAAAGGCGTCCAGGTCTGCGTGGCGAATACGACCATCTTCAGCCGGTTTAACCTCTGACAAGTCGATACCTAGCTCCTTGGCACGCTTGCGCACCGCCGGGGTTGCAAGCACCTTCGCCGATGTTTTTGCTGAAACAGATTTCTCAGCGGCAACCGGCTCGGGCATTACCTCTTCTTCAGCAACAGGTTCCGTCTCGGGTTCTGGCTCAGGTTGGGCCTCCACTTCCACAGGAGCTTCATCCCCAGCAGAAATCTCAACTTCGCCTTCGATTTCGATCACCAACAGCATTGAGCCAACCGCAATCGTGTCTCCAACATCGCCCGATACTTCGGAAACAGTTCCGGTCACCGGGCTTTCGATGTCGATCGTCGCCTTGTCGGTCATTACGTCAACAAGGTGCTGGTCCTCTTCAACCCTATCGCCAGGCTTCACGTGCCATTCGACAATCTCTGCCTCGGCCACGCCTTCGCCAACATCGGGCATATTGAATGTGAACTTTGCCATTGCGGTTACTCGCTCAAAATCTGGTCGATCGCCTCGCCAATACGGACAGGGCCAGGGAAATATG
>DMWU01000054.1 GCA_003483125.1 Erythrobacter sp.
AAGAATACCACAGCATCCACGCCGACCATGGCGTTATCAGCCGTAATGATTTCTTGCCCGGGAATATCGAGCACCTGCTCCATCATATTCACCTTCTGCCCCACACGATCGACAAAAGGGACAAGGATATGGAGCCCGGGATTTGCCGGTGTGGTGAACTTGCCCAGCCGCTCGATGGTATAGACATATCCCTGCTTCACCACACGAACCGTCGTGAACAGGATTGTGATCACCACGAAAATAATCATGGCCAAGAAGACGAATTCCATCGGCGCTTTCTCCCAATAATTCTGAAACATTATGCTAGCGCGCCGCGTGACTTGTTCCAAGCGAAACCGGAGAAAATCGAATCATTGCAATCGCATCGTCAGCCGGATCTGACCGCGGTATGAGAGAGTTTGGCCAAAGTTTAGGGTCGGCCGAGCAGCGGCGGGCCATTGTCCCTACCGTGGTAGGCCTTGCTTAGCCCTTGAACACCACTGTGCGCGATCCATTGAGCAAGACGCGTTCTTCGAGATGAAGCCGCACGGCTTCCGAAAGCACGCGACGCTCTATATCACGACCTTTTCTTACCAGATCCGCAGGGCTTTCCGCATGTGTGATTGGTTCGACATCCTGGTGGATGATTGGACCCTCATCTAGGTCGTTAGTGACATAATGCGCGGTTGCACCAATCATCTTCACGCCGCGCGCATGCGCCTGGTGATAGGGTTTGGCTCCTTTGAAGCCGGGCAGGAAGCTGTGATGGATGTTGATGCAGCGCCCTGAAAAATGTGCCGCTTGCTCGTCTGACAATATTTGCATGTAGCGCGCCAGCACTATCAGCTCCGCATCTGTCTCATCCGCAATGGCGCGCACTTGCGCCTCTCGCGCAGGCTTGGTCTCTTTGCTGACCGGCAGATGATGGAAGGGTATTTCACCCAGATCGATATGGCCAATGGCCTCACGCGGGTGGTTGGAGATGATCGCAACCGGCTCCATCGCCAGCTCGCCAATGCGCCAGCGATAGAGCAGGTCTGCCAAGCAATGATCGAACTTGCTAACCATCAGCAAGACCCGACGCGGCCTGTCCCGCAATGCCAGTTTCCAGTAAAGGCCGAGTTCGTCAGCGAGCGGCTCAAACTCTTCGCGAATGCTCTCTCGATCCACGGTAGGCGAAACAAACTCCACCCGCATAAAAAAGCGATCGCATTCCAGATCGTTGAACTGCTGTGCCTCAAGCACATTACAGCCACGCTCGAACAGGAAACCTGTCACGCGCGCGGTAATGCCCGGCCTGTCGACGCATGAGAGGGTAAGGACGAGCGTTTCAGACATCCTAGCGCCGCGCAAGCGCCTCTTCACTCTCGGCCATTAAGGCAGCGATGATATCGGCTACGGGTTCTTCAGACTTGACCATGCCGACCGATTGGCCGGCCATCAGACTGCCACCTTCGACATCGCCATCGATCACCGCTCGCCGCAGCGCGCCCGCCCAATAGTGTTCAATCTGGAGCTGCGCCTCGTTCATTTCGACCTCACCACGATCGAGCATGCCAGCAACTTCTATCTGCTTTGCTGTGAACTCTTCGGTACCCTTGTTCTTTAGCGCGCGAACCGGGATCACAGGCAGGCGAGGATCGACTTGCACACTCGCGATTGCATCGCGAGCGGAAGCACGGAAGAAGGCCTTTTTGAAGTCAGGATGCGCAATTGATTCTGCCGCACAGGCAAATCGCGTGCCCAACTGGACGCCGGCAGCACCCATTTCCAGATATCCGGCCATGGCATGCCCCTTGCCGATTCCGCCTGCGACAAAGATCAGATGCTCATCAGCCAGCGCGGGAAGCATCTCTTGCGCCAATACGCTGGTCGCCACGGGCCCGATATGGCCACCCGCTTCCATGCCTTCAATCACCAACGCATCTGCACCTGAACGCAGCAGTTTCTTTGCCAGTGCCAGCGTAGGCGCGAAGCAAATCACCTTTGCCCCGCTTCCGTCTTCACCCTTGATAGCCTCAACGCTACCCTTGGGCGGAATACCGCCGGCCAGTACTACATGACTTACGTCATGTTTGCGGCAAATCTCGGTCAGGTCGAAAAGTTGCGGGTGCATAGTAATGAGGTTCACGCCAAACGGTTTCGACGTAAGCTTTTTGGTCTCGGCAATTTCTGTATCGAGTAATTCAGGTGTCATCGCCCCGCAGGCGATCACGCCAAAACCACCGGCGTTGGAAATTGCCGACACGAGACTGCGTTCCGATACCCAGCTCATCGCTCCGCAAAGAATTGCGGATTCGCAGCCAAGAAATGCTGCTCCGCGTCGCATCAGGGCGGAAGTTCTAGTGAATATGCTCATGCGCGGCGCTTAGGGGCAGAGATGCCCGCGGGCAAGGCCCACGAGTTGCGACCTATGCCAATAATTGTGCCCGATGGCGTACGACCAAGTTCATGCATTGCGCCGCTCTCGTGCCAGCTAATGTGGCAGACCCTCTGCAATCTCGCCATGCAAGCCACCGCTTCTCTCAAAGATAAGCGCCGTCAGGCCTTGCCTTCTGCTGCGTCCAGCCCATAGGCTGTATGCAAGACCCGCACGGCCAGTTCGGTCTCGTCTTCATCGATCAATACACTAACCTTGATCTCAGAAGTCGAGATTGCCTGAATATTGATCCCGCGTTCGGAGAGCGCGCGGAACATGGTGCTGGCCACACCGGCGTGACTCTTCATGCCCACGCCGACCACGCTGATCTTGGCGATCTGACTATCGGTGATAATGCGATTGAACCCGATGTCGTCGCGCCGATCCTCCAGCAATGCCTGGGCCCGCGCAAGATCAGCCTGGGGAACGGTGAAGGTCACGTCGGTCTCGCCTTTGTCGCGGCCAACGTTCTGGATGATCATGTCGACATTGATGCTGGCGTCGGCCAGCGGCTCAAAAATGTGCGCCACGGCGCCCGGTTTGTCGGGCACACGGGTCAGAGTGATTTTCGCCTCGTTCTTGTCATGTGCGATACCCGTCACGAGCTGGCGTTCCATATCGCCCTTCTCCACTAATTGATCCATTTCTTCATCCGACACAATCATGGTGCCAGGCAATTCATCTGCCGGGATGGCGTCGTCCCCCAGGAAACTGGAAAGCACCTGGATACGAACCCCCTCTTTCATCGCGAGGCTGACAGAGCGAGTCTGCAAAACCTTCGCGCCCACCGAAGCAAGTTCAAGCATTTCCTCGTAAGTTACTGCCTTCTGCTTATGCGCCTTGGCCACGATACGCGGGTCGGTAGTGTAGACCCCGTCTACGTCGGTGTAGATGTCACATCGATCTGCATTGATAGCAGCGGCAACCGCAACGGCCGAGGTATCGGATCCCCCGCGCCCCATGGTGGTGACGCGACCATCGCTCGAAATTCCCTGAAAGCCAGGGATGACTGCGATCTCACCACGTTCAAGCGAGGCGATCATATCAGGCGAATCAATGGCGTCGACACGCGCCTTGGCATGCGATTCAACAGTCTTCACCGGCAGTTGCCAGCCGAGCCAACTGCGCGCCTTGCAACCCATCGATTGCAAGGTCAGCGCGAGCAGGCCGCTTGTTACCTGCTCCCCGCTTGAAACCACCACATCATATTCG
>DMWU01000006.1 GCA_003483125.1 Erythrobacter sp.
AAGGTCGACCGCGTTACCTTTAATGCGATCACCAAGTCCGCGGTGACCAAGGCGATGGCCAGCCCGCGCGAGCTCGATACGGACCTGATAGACGCCTACCTTGCGCGCCGCGCACTCGACTATCTTTTTGGTTTCACGCTCAGTCCTGTCCTTTGGCGTAAGCTGCCGGGCGCCAAATCGGCGGGCCGTGTGCAATCGGTGGCTTTACGGCTGATCTGCGAGCGCGAGCATGAAATCGAGATCTTCAAGCCCGATGAATACTGGTCGGTAATCGCCAAGCTGGAGCATGATGGCACGCAGTTCGATGCACGCCTTGTGCGGTACAATGGCGCCAAGCTTGAGAAACTGACCGTGGGTAGTGAAGGATCGGCCCAGGCTGCGAAGGGTGCAGTTGACCAAGGCCGCTTTACGATTGAAGAAATTGAGACAAAGCCGCTCAAGCGTAACCCTGCGCCGCCGTTCACCACTTCGACCTTGCAGCAAGAGGCCGCGCGCAAGCTGGGCTTCTCTGCCAGCCATACGATGCGGTTGGCCCAATCTCTCTACGAGGCAGGCGCGATCACCTATATGCGTACCGATGGCGTGCAGATGGATGGCGGTGCGATAACCTCTCTGCGCGATGCTATTGGTGAGCGTTATGATAGCTCTTACCTGCCTGAAAAACCTCGCTTCTATGCCACAAAGGCCAAAAATGCGCAGGAGGCCCACGAGGCTATCCGCCCGACCAATTTCAGCCGCGATGCCGCCGGTTCGGGTGACGAGGCGAAGCTCTACAAGCTGATCTTTAAACGCGCCATGGCGAGCCAGATGGCCTCTGCCCAGCTGGAACGCACAACCGTTGCCTTGCGCGATGCGACCGGCCAGCATGAACTGCGCGCGACCGGCCAGGTGGTGAAGTTTCCGGGCTTCCTCGCGGTCTATGAGGAAGGGCGAGATAACGCCAATGGCGATGACGAGGATGGCTTGCTGCCGGTTATGCATAAGGGCGATTGCCCGCTTAAGCGCGGCGTTGAGGCAAACCAGCATTTCACCCAGCCGCCGCCGAGATACTCCGAGGCCAGCCTCGTTAAGAAGCTTGAGGATCTGGGTATTGGCCGTCCGTCGACCTATGCCTCTACCATCCACACATTGCGCGATCGCGATTACGTGCGGATGGAGAAGAACCGCTTCCATGCAGAAGAATCGGGGCGCTTGCTTACGGCGTTCCTGGAGCGCTTCTTTCCTACCTATGTCGCCTATGAGTTCACCGCCGGAATGGAGGATGAACTCGATACGGTCTCTGACGGACGCGAAGCCTATAAGGACTTGCTCGCCAAGTTCTGGCGCGACTTCAAGCCGAAGGCTGACGAGGTCATGGAAAAACTTCCCTCGGAAGTGACCGAGGTGCTTGACGAGTATCTGTCCGATTTCCTTTTCCCGCCGCGGGAAGATGGCGCCGATGCGCGAATGTGCCCACTTTGCCGCGATGAGGGGCGCGAGGGCGGCAGGTTGTCACTGCGCGGCGGCCGGTACGGCGCCTTTGTTGCTTGCGCCAATTATCCTGAATGCAAATTCACCCGCCGGTTTGCACAACCGGGTGCCGATGGCGGGGATGGCGGTGACGATGGCCTTATGGGCACCCATCCAGAGATCGGTGAGGAAATCCATCGTAAGTCAGGCCGGTTCGGACCCTATGTCCAGATGGGTACCGGCAAAGAGGCAAAACGAGTCTCAATCCCCAAGGATCTTGACGATTTCGACCTTGATTGGGCCGTGAAACTTCTGGACCTGCCCCGCATCGTGGGCGAGCACCCCGAAACGGGCAAAGAGGTGGAGGCCGGCCTTTGGCGTTATGGCCCCGCTGTCCGGCACGAAGGCACCTATGGCAAGCTGCAGAACACGCGTGAAATCTTCGAGATTGGTATGAATCGCGCTGTTGATCTCCTTGCGCAATCCGCCAATCGCAAAAGTGGCGGGCGGCAAAGGGCGGAACCGATCAAGACCTTTGGCGCACATCCCACCAGTGGTGGCGAGATAAAGGTCATGCCGGGCCGTTATGGCCCGTATGTCACTGATGGTAATACCAACGCGACCATACCCAAGGGCATAAAGCCCGAAAATGTTACCGAGCAGCGGGCGATTGAATTGATCGATGCGCGGGCAGCGAAGGGTCCGGTAAAGAAGCGTCGGAAAACCAAGGCAAAAAAGAAATCGGCAACTTCAAAGTAACCTAGATTGGCCAATCATTCATTCATCTTCGGATGTTGGTAAATCATCAAGGATTTCATGCTGTTTGTTCCCGTTACCAATAGGGAACCAACACGCGTGATCGAGATCGAAGTTCAAATCGAGACACTCCAAACGCAGGATCGCCTGTGTTTTGCGGTTGTGCCTCGAATTGGCAAAGGGCTGCGCTTGCGCGGACCGGATGGAATTTGGGCCAGCTATGATGTGCTCGATGTCTGGTACTAGCAGGCCGAGTTTGGCGATGTATGGGTCCCCTATCTGCATGTACGCATGAACCAGGTGAAGAAATGCCTGAACTTCCCTCAAATGGCTCCGCGTTCCATAAGGAGAGAGAGCCATTCACAATCTGATCAAACGGACGACGGGCCCGCACGCAAAAAAGGGCAATTTCTCGCAAGAGGGCATGATTCTGGCGGAGAAGCTGGCTGCAACCCAACCGCATGAAGGTGTGGGTGACGATGTGGAGCTTGCCGATGCGTCCGATTGCAGCGGAGCGGACGATGATGTGGATGCTATTGTTCGCGCTGT
>DMWU01000266.1 GCA_003483125.1 Erythrobacter sp.
CCATCATCAGGGATGGCAATGGACGCTGGGCCAAGAAACGCGGCCTACCGCGGAGCATGGGGCATAAGCGGGGCGTAGAGGCGGTGCGCAACCTTGTTCGCAATGTCGAACCAATGGGGCTCGATTGCCTGACCCTTTACGCCTTCAGCAGCGAGAACTGGAAGCGCTCTGAAGACGAAGTAGATGACCTGATGAATCTCATGCGCAAATTCATCAAATCGGATTTGCCGGAGTTTATCGCCAACGATGTGCGATTGAAAATTGTCGGCGATTGGCAAGGGCTTGCGCCCGATATTGTTGAAATGCTCGAAAATGCCCTGGAGCAAACGAGCGATGGATCACACACGCTGGCGGTTGCGCTAAATTATGGTTCACAGCAGGAAATTGCCCGCGCCGCGGCCAAGGCTGCTGCCATAGGCGAGGTGACGGAAAAGACCATCGCAGCGCATCTCGATACCAATGATTTGCCTCCGCTGGACCTGTTAATCCGTACCAGTGGCGAGATAAGGCTTTCGAACTTCCTGCTTTGGCAGTCAGCCTATGCGGAAATGCTCTTTGTCGATACACTATGGCCCGATTTCACGCCTGAGCACCTGCAGCAGGCGCTAGATGATTTTGCAAACCGGGAGCGTCGCTTTGGGGGAAGGTGAAGCACCAGCGAAGGAGTCGGACCTTGGCGTTCGCGTAGCTTCGGCAGTGGTCATGATGGCCATTGCTGGCACGGCGCTGTGGCTGGGCGGTTTTTGGTGGAAGGCCTTTGCGGTGCTGATCGGACTAGCCTGTTTTGGCGAGTTCACGAGGCTTGTGATGGCGATTACGAATACAGCGATCTCGACTGCCTTGGGCCTGATTGGCGGCGCGATCTACATCGGCCTAGCAGTCTTTGGACTTACACAGATGCCGATCCAAGTGGTCTTGGGCATTGTTGCGGTGGTCATAGCGACCGATACAGGAGCATACTTCTCTGGACGCGCAATTGGTGGGCCAAAGATTGCACCAAGCATCAGCCCATCAAAGACGTGGGCGGGACTGATTGGAGGCATGACCGCAGCAGGCCTTGTGTCATTTGCATTTTTCTATTCGAATGTCGGAGATGGTGCATTCTCACTTATGGGTGCTGTTGCTCTCTTGATCGGAGCGATGCTTGCCGTGGTGGCTCAGACCGGCGACTTCTTTGAGAGCTGGTTGAAGCGTCGTGCGGGTGTGAAGGACAGTTCGAACCTCATTCCGGGCCATGGCGGAGTATTTGATCGCTTCGACGGATTGCTGCCAGTCTCGATTGCCAGCATCGGTCTTTGGGCAATCCATCCATGACTCGCTCTATCTCTATTCTTGGCGCAACAGGCTCGGTAGGTGAGCAGACGCTCGACCTGATCCGGCGAGAGCGCGACAATTGGCGCGTTGAGGCACTCACCGCCAATGGCAGCGTGGTTAAGCTCGCAGAGATGGCGCGCGAATTCGACGCCAAGCTGGCGGTGTTGGCCGATGAGGCGCGCCTAGGCGAATTGCAGGAAACGCTTGCGGGTAGCGGCGTCGAGGCCGCGGCTGGAGCCGACGCGCTTTGCGAAGCCGCTGCGCGCCCGGTCGACCTGACCATTGCCGCGATTGTCGGCTGCGCAGGGCTTGGCCCCACTATGGCCGCGATAGAGCAAGGCGGCACTGTCGCGCTCGCGAACAAGGAGGCACTCGTTTCTGCCGGCGACGTGATGACGGCCGCGGTTGCCCAACATGGCGCAACCCTGCTGCCTGTCGATTCAGAGCACAATGCGATCTTCCAATGCTTGCAGGGTAACCGCATCGAAGATGTCAGCTGTATCACGCTGACCGCCAGTGGGGGCCCATTCCGTACCTGGACAGCGGATCAGTTAGAAGCCGCCACCCCGCAGCAGGCTGTCGCCCACCCCAATTGGGAAATGGGCGCCAAGATCAGTGTTGATAGCGCGACCATGATGAACAAGGGCCTCGAATATATCGAGGCGCATCATCTTTTCCCGGTTGGCCTAGGGGCGCTGAGAATCATCGTTCATCCGCAAAGTGTGGTGCATTCTCTGGTCGAATTTCGTGACCGCAGCACTCTGGCGCAGCTTGGCCCATCAGATATGCGCGTGCCCATCGCGTCCTGTTTGGCATGGCCGCACCGGATGGATACCCCCATGGAATCGCTCGATCTCGCCGCGATTGGTGAGCTTACTTTCTGCGCTCCTGACGAAAATCGCTTCCCTGCAACAAAATTATGTCGTCAGGCGATAGAGGTAGGGCGTGCGGCCCCCGCAGTGCTCAATGCTGCCAATGAAGTTGCTGTTTCTTCATTTCTTTCCGGTCAGATTGGGTTCACGCGCATTACTGCAATGGTGGAAGAGGTGCTGAACCGCTATGATCCACCTGCGCCGCGCGCGCTTGACGATGTGCTCGCGGTCGATAGAGAGGCGCGCTCGGTCGCAATGCTGGAGTTAAATTGAGTTGTTAGAGTCTCCACCCTTCTGGATGTATATTGTCGGTATCCTGCTGTTGCTGGGGCCGCTGATTACCGTGCACGAATTAGGGCACTATTTGGTGGGGCGCTGGTTCGGCGTGAAGGCAGACATTTTCTCCATCGGATTTGGCAAGGAATTGTTCGGTTGGAGCGACAAGCGCGGTACACGCTGGCGTATCGCTGCGATACCGCTGGGCGGCTATGTGCAATTCCACGGCGATATGAACCCGGCAAGCATTCCCAACCAAGAGGCGCTTAAGGGATTTGGAGCACGCGAAAGGGACGAAAGCTTTCAGTGCAAGCCCCTTTGGCAGCGTGCATTGATCGTATTCGCAGGCCCAGCAACAAACCTGCTTTTGACGATTGGGATTTTCGCGACCTTCTTCGCGGTGGTCGGGCGGCCCGTTCCGATCGATCCGGAAGACAGCACAACTGTGTCGCGCTTTGCAGAAAATTCCGCAGCACAAGAGGCGGGCGTTGAAGTTGGCGATCGTATCCTGGCTATAGATGGCAATCCGATTGTCGAATTCAGGGATATCTCTGATAAGGTGATGCTTTATCCGGACAAGCAGATTGTGCTCGAGGTCGAACGGGATGGTGAGCGCTTGTCAATTCCAATGACTATTGGCGCTAGCGTCGAACAAGATCAGTTTGGGAACGAGGCTAGGGTCGGGCGACTTGGTTTTTATTCTGGCGAGTTTACTTTCGTGTCGCTGACTATTCCGCAGGCCGTCGGCCAGGCAATGAATGCCAGCTGGGATTTGACCAAAATGATGGCTACAGGCGTTGGCCAGATCCTCACCGGCGATCGTTCTATCAAGGAATTGGGCGGGCCTGTTAAGATCGCGAAATATTCGGGAGAACAGCTCAGCCTTGGCCTTGCTGCATTCGTCAATTTCGCCGCGCTAATCTCGCTTAACTTGGCATTCATCAACCTCTTGCCAATCCCTGCACTCGACGGCGGGCACCTGGCATTCTACGCGGCAGAGGCTGTCCGTCGGAAGCCAGTTAGCCCCAGAGGGATGGAATTGGCCTATCGTACCGGTGTGGCAATTGTTCTGATGCTGATGGTCGTCGTCACGGTGAACGACCTTGTCTCACTGCCGATTTTCGGGAGTTAGCGGGGGAAAGGAGCCGTATTTGCGGCAATCGGCGGTTCTCTTCGCTTGATTGCATTGGCACCTTGGGGCAGAGGCGGCTCAAACCGCTATTTGCCTCGAAATGGGTTACCGGGCGGATGCGTCGGGTGAATTGGAATTGGACGGGAACGCATTGTTGATGAAAACTTTTACGCAGGCAGGCGGTAAGACGGTAAGACCTGCCGGTCGGATTGCAGCAGCATTGCTGAGCGGCACGATTCTGGCAGGCGCACCCATGCCCCTGCTGGCACAGGAAGCCGTCCAGCCGGAAGGTTCGGATCAGGAGCAAATTGCACCGGTTGTCCAAGAGGCGCCGGTCGACAATATCATCAGGTCGATCAGCGTAGTAGGTGCGGTACGCCTCGAGCCTTCGACTATCCTGAGTTATATTCGCTTGCGCGTGGGCGAAGAATACACGTCTGTTGCGGCCGACGGGGCGCTCAAGGATTTGGGCGCGACCGAGCTGTTCTCAAACTTCTCGATCCGCAATGACGGCGGCAATGTCGTGATCACCGTCACGGAGAATCCCGTGATCAACCGGATTGTCCTTGAAGGGAACCGCCGGCTCAAGAACGACAAGATCGTGCCTGAAATCAGGCTATCGCCGCGCCAGATCTTTACGCGGTCAAAAGTGCGCGCAGATGTGGCACGCATCATCGAGCTCTATAAGCGGCAGGGCCGCTTCGCTGCGACTGTTGAGCCCAAGATGATCCAGTTGCCGCAAAACCGCGTGGATATCGTCTTCGAGATCACCGAGGGCCCCAAATCCAAGGTCCGCCAGATCAACATCATCGGCAATGAAGAATTCTCCGATGGCAAGCTGCGCGGCGAAATGGTTACTAAGCAGGCCCGTTGGACAAGTTTTTTCAGTTCAAACACCAGCTATGACCCTGATCGCCTGGCATTCGACCAACAGAAATTGCGGCAGTTTTACCTAACAGAGGGTTTTGCGGATTTCCGGGTTGTTTCAGCTGTTGCCGAGCTCACGCCGGACAAGCGCGATTTCATCATTACCTACGTGGTTGAAGAGGGTGAGCGTTACAAATTTGGAAATGTAGCGGTTGAAAGCCAGCTGCGCGATTTCGACAGCGAATTCATGTCTAGCAATCTGCCGATGCAAGCTGGCGATTGGTACAATGCCAAGCTGGTTGAGGACACGGTAGAACAAATTTCCGAGCTTATCGGTACATTTGGCTATGCGTTCGCCGATGTGCAGCCCAATTTCTCGCGTAATCGCGAGGAGTTGACCATGGACGTCAATTTCGTGCTGCGGCAGGCACCTCGTGTTTATGTCGAGCGTATCGATGTGAACGGTAATACGCTGACACAGGATAAAGTCGTGCGGCGCGAATTCCGAATTTCGGAAGGCGACGCGTTTAACTCGCTTCAGGTCAAGCGAACCACGGCCCGAATCAATTCGCTTGGATATTTCCAGGAGAATTTCGAGGTTAACCAAGTTGAAGGCAGCCAGCCTGACCGAATCGTTCTCGAAGCAAATGTGGAAGAACAGCCTACGGGCGAATTACAGCTCTCGGCCGGTTTCTCTTCGCTAGAGAGCTTTATCCTTTCAGCTTCGATCCGCCAGCGCAACTTCCGCGGTCGTGGCCAGACGATCGGGGCTAGCGTGAACTATTCTCGCTACTCAAGGTCTGCGCAGCTTAGCTTTACCGAGCCGTATCTCTTCGATCGGAACATCTCTGCCGGTCTCGATGTTTTCAGGCGCGATTTTAACAGCTTTAATCGCTTCAATCGCGATCGCAATCGCACGTTTGAGCAGGATTCAACAGGTTTCACAGGGCGCGCGGGCGTGCCGTTGACCGAATATATGTCATTGATCGGTAGCTATACTTTTAGCCGAGATAATGTGACGCTCGATCCAAATGTCTTCTTCTCGGACCTTGATGGCGATGGGATCAGCACTTGTGATCCTCTTCGCGCAGGGCGTTTCCTTTGCGATGCAATTGGATCGCGGACCAGCTCAATTATCGGCGCGACTGTTGCCTATAACTCGCTCGACAGCAGGTTACGCCCCACACGAGGGCGCAACATTTCTTTGACCACCGAATTTGCCGGTGTTGGTGGGTCTGTTAAATACCTGCGTGTCCGTGGAAGGGCTGCCCAATACTGGCCTGTATTCGGCGGCTTTATCTTTTCGCTTT
>DMWU01000177.1 GCA_003483125.1 Erythrobacter sp.
CGATGTGGTTGCCTTTGCAGAAGGGCGCGGTGATGGAACTCTTCGCGTTCGCCTCATGAATCTGGGCATCAACCCTTTAGAGCCCGGCGATATATTCGTAACCAGTGGAGCTGGCGGGTATTTCAAGCCTGGAATTGCAGTCGCTATCATCGAAGAGGTTACTGAGGATGGCGGCACGGCTCGAATGATCGCAAACCCCGCTTCGTCTACAATAGTGGCTGTCGACCCAATCTGGGTGCCGCAGGCGGTAGAGGCCTCACAAACGCCCGATGGCGTACCGCTAGGCGCTGGGGATGTAGACCAGTGAGCAGCCGTCCGAAGCCCTATTCCCGCGCTGATATGTATGGTCGGCGGACCAACAGGGTTCATTCGCCTACGCGCGCAGCCCTTGTGCCATACGTGTCTGTGATGCTTGGTTCGGTTCTGCCAACCTACTTCATATTTTCGACCGCACCACTAATGCCGCCCCTTGGGTTCATGATCCTCATCGCTTGGCGCATTACCCGCCCTCGATTCTTCCCACTATGGATCGGAGTGCCTCTGGGTGCATTTGACGATCTTTTCAGCGGACAACCTTTTGGCAGCGCGATCCTGCTTTGGTCGCTATCGATGCTGGTGCTGGAAATCGTTGAAGCTCGCTTCCCCTGGCGTGGCTTCTGGCAAGATTGGCTTGCAGCGAGTCTGGCAATCCTGGCTTATCTTCTTCTTGCACTGCCGCTATCTGGGGTCACTCCCAATACTTACATGCTCTTCGCAACCCTGCCGCAGATCCTTCTTTCGATCCTGCTATATCCCTTGATCGTCCTTTTCGTACTAAAGCTAGATCGCTTTCGACTTCGACGCATCAAAGAGATCTACTGATCATGCGCGAGAAGCGGCAACAGATCGTAAGCACAACCACGCTGAGGAACGCATATGATCGCCGCAGTTTCACTATCGGCGCCATCCAGGGCGGGATCGGCCTTCTACTCGCTGGCCGGCTTGCATATCTATCGATCGCAGAGAACGAAAAGTATCAGACTGAATCTGAAAGCAACCGGGTAAACCTTTCTCTCATTGCACCACGTCGTGGCTGGATCCTGGATCGCAATGGCGCACCCTTGGCATCAAACCGCGCAGACTTTCGGGTTGACGTAATTCCGGAAAGGCTTGTCGACCGGGAGACGACTATCGACCAGCTTGGTGAGTTGCTGGAGCTGGAACCTGCGCGCATTAATGAGATCAAGGGCGCACTTGAGCGATCTCGCGGGTTTAAGCCGGTCGAGGTCGCAGCAGGGTTGGACTACGAAAAATTCGCTGCAGTGAGTGTTCGCCTGCCTGACATGCAAGGCGTCGTCACACAGCGAGGCTTTTCCCGCTTCTATCCAACAGGACCAGCGGTCGGGCATTTGATCGGCTATGTGGGGCCTGCATCCGCCGAAGAGTATGAGCGCGAGCGCAACCCGCTTTTGATCGCGCCTGGATTCAAAATCGGCAAGGATGGCCTTGAGAAACAGTTCGAGCAAACTCTTCGAGGTGTACCTGGCGCCCGCCGCGTCGAAGTTACGGCATCCGGCCGTATCATTCGTGACCTTGAGACACGTGAGGATAGGCAAGGCAATGCTGTGCGTCTCACGATTGATGGCCCATTGCAGGATTACGCAGCGCGAAGGCTGGGACTGGAGTCAGGCTCTGTTGTCGTCATGGACTGCAATACTGGCGAGCTGCTTTGCATGGCATCCATGCCCAGTTTTGATCCCAACAGCTTTTCTGACGGTATCGGCGCAGTCGAATACAAAATGCTGCGCGAGAATGAACGCGTGCCCCTTCGCAATAAGGTCCTGAAAGGTCTTTACCCGCCCGGCTCAACCGTAAAGCCCATGGTGGGCATGGCCCTGATGGAGCAAGGAATTGATCCTGAAGAGACTGTGTATTGCGGCGGGGGATTGCGGGTCGGAAACCGTGTCTTTCGCTGTTGGAACCGCGCGGGCCATGGCGCCGTCGATCTAGCCAAAGGTATTGCCCAAAGTTGCGACGTATATTTTTACGCTATGGCACAGCGGGTCGGCATGGACCCAATTGCAGCTATGGCACGCCGGTGTGGCATGGGTCAGGAATTTCAGCTTCCCGTAACAAGCCAGTTTTACGGAACAGTTCCCGACCCGGAATGGAAGCGCCAGAAATACGGTCGAGATTGGCAGGCATTTGACACGGTCAATGCGACAATTGGCCAAGGCTACATGCTCGCCAGCCCACTTCAGCTCGCGATCATGGCCTCGCGTCTTGCAACTGGGCAGAACGTCTTCCCGCGCCTTACGCTAGAAGCGGGAAGCCCCAGCTTCGAGCGTATGGGTTTCCCCGCGAATAACGTTGGTTATGTCCGCCAAGCCATGAGCGACGTAGTCAATGGTCCCGGCACGGCAGGGCGAGCTCGCTTGCCATTCGACGACATACTGATGGCCGGAAAAACGGGAACCGCGCAGGTCGTTTCACTGGATAAATCTGACGGACGGAGCGGACCGTGGCGCTATCGTGACCACGGTCTGTTCATCTTCTTCGCACCCTATGACAACCCACGTTATGCACGTGCAGTGGTGATCGAGCATGGCGGCGGATCGGGCGCCGCTTACCCGATCGCGCGAGATGTCATGACATTCATGTTCGACCCGCAGCAAGGGCTGGAAAGGCTACGTACGCTCGAAACGGAATGGGGCGGCACCGCGCAGCAAAGACTGGACAAAAGCTATGCGCAGTATGCCGCAGCGGCGGGAGCAATCGTGAGACCGCCACCGAGGCGTGATGAGGAGATTTTCGACAGAGTGGAGGCCGAGGCTCGTGCCGCTGCAGCGCAGACTGAAGAAATCGCCAATGCCCCCATAAGTCCGCGAACCAATCCCGATGCTATCCGCGAACCCAACGTTGCGCCAACTACAGCACCTACCGGCGAAGGAGGCGGGCAGTGAATTCGATCATCCCCGCCCCTATCGCCCGCCAACCATGGCAGATGCTGATCCCACTCTTCCTGCTCGTAGGGTTTGGCGCAGCAGTGCTCTATTCCGCCGCAGGTGGATCAATGGAGCCGTTTGCTGCCTCACATCTTATGCGCTTCGCGCTATTCATGGTGATGGCAGCGGTCATCGCTTCGCTTCCGCGCGATCTGGTGAAGCTGCTTGCCTATCCGGGCTATATCGCAGTGTTGGTTCTGCTAATCGCAGTAGAAGCCATTGGCGCAATGGGGGGCGGAAGCCAACGTTGGCTGAACCTTGGGCCTATCGTCTTGCAGCCGTCTGAATTGATGAAGCCCGCAATTGTGCTGGTCCTGGCAAAATTCTTCTCAGCACTCCCATTCGGCCTGATCCCAACCTGGAGAGCGCTGATACCGGCTGTCGGAATGATCGGCTTGCCCATGTCGCTCGTGTTGATGCAACCGGATCTTGGTACGGCATTGGCAATCGGCTTTGGCGGGGCTGTGGTCATGTTTCTCGCTGGCCTACCCCTTCGTTGGTTTGTAACCGGCGGAGCGATGGGGCTGGTTGCAGCGCCTCTGGCATTCTTCTTTGTGCTCAAAGAGTATCAGCAACGACGGGTCACGACATTCCTCGATCCCGAAAGCGACCCTCTGGGTGCTGGCTATCACATAACCCAGTCGAAAATTGCGATCGGATCCGGTGGGGCCTTCGGCAAGGGATTCAACAATGGCTCACAAAGCCATCTCAATTATCTGCCCGAACCGCATACCGATTTCGTCTTCGCAACGATGGCCGAAGAATGGGGTTTTGTGGGTGGTTTGTTCGTACTCATCATCTTTGGCATCATCCTGCGTTGGGGCATGCGGGTTGCCCGTAGAGCCCAGGATCGCTTCTCGCGTCTGCTAGCTGCGGGTATGACCTTCACAATTTTCTTCTATGTTGCGATCAATTTGATGATGGTGATGGGCTTCGCACCTATAGTGGGCATCCCGTTACCGTTTATGAGCCACGGCGGATCATCAATGATGACCAACATGATCTGCATCGGCACATTGATGATGGTCAACCGATGGAACAGGGAGGCCCCACGCCTCGGCCTCAAATAAATAGTCCCACCGGCAGGGTCGCTGTTTCTTTGCCCCTTCCCTTTGGAAATATCATCGCTATATGCAGCGCCTCCGCGATTCGGATGCTCATATTCGAGCTCATCAAGGAAAGAGTGGACGCATAGCTCAGTTGGTAGAGCAGCTGACT
>DMWU01000228.1:0-8232 GCA_003483125.1 Erythrobacter sp.
GCGCAGTTGCTCGGCTCCGAAACTGCAATTCAGGCCGATAGAAACCGGCCGGGCGTGGCGGACGGCATTCCAGAATGCCTCGACCGTATGACCCGAGAGGTTACGGCCGGAAAGATCGGTTAGCGTAAGCGAGATCATCAACGGCACTTCGCGGCCCAGATCCACCTCAAGGTCTTTCACTGCCTTGATGGCAGCCTTGCAATTGAGTGTGTCAAATACGGTCTCGACCAGGATGAAATCGGCCCCACCTTCAATCAGCGCGGCAGCCTGCTCGCGATAGACATCCACGACTTCATCAAATGTCACTTCGCGAAAGCCGGGATCTTCAACATTTGGTGACAATGACAATGTCTTGTTTGTTGGCCCCATCGACCCGCACACGAAACGATCAATACCGTCCTTCGCGCTCGCTTCATCGCATGCCTCGCGGATCACCTTGGCGGCGGCAACATTCATTTCGTGCACCAAATCTTCCGCGCCATAGTCAGCCTGGCTGATACGGTTAGCGTTGAAAGTATTGGTGGCAAGGACCGTCGCACCGGCATCAATATAGTTGTCGCAGATCTTGCGGATCAGCCCGGGCTGGGTGAGGTTGACCAGATCATTATTGCCCTTCTGATCCTGTTCAAGCTCTGTAGAACCGGCATAATCCTCCGCTGATAGCCCGGCGCGCTGCACTTCGGTGCCATAGGGACCATCCTTGATCAGGATCTGCTTTGCAGCGGCGGCTTGAAGTCTTTCGCGAGCGCTCATTTGAGTGTTCCTGCTGGACGCTTGCCGAGCATGTGGCAGATAGCATAGCTCAGCTCTGCACGGTTGAGCGTATAGAAATGAAACTGGCGGACACCACCTGCATAAAGCCTTCTGCATAGCTCTGCGGCGATTGTGGCACTGACCAGTTGCCGCGCTGCGGGCCTTTCATCCAACCCTGCAAACAAGCCTTCCATCCAGTCCGGTATTGCTGTTCCGCACAGGCCAGACATACGCTGCACAGCGGCGAAGCTCAGCACCGGCATTACCCCTGGTACGATCTCGCCCTCGATCCCGGCGGCCGCCGCCTTGTCGCGGAAGCGAAAAAAGCATTCAGGCTCAAAGAAGAATTGCGTGATGGCACGCGTTGCGCCCGTATCAAACTTGCGCTTCAGATTATCCAGATCAGCCTGCGCATCGGAAGAATCCGGATGCACTTCCGGATAGGCTGCCACCGAAATCTCAAAATCGGCCACTTTCTTTAAGCCGGCGATCAAATCTACCGCATTATGGTACCCGCCAGGATGCGGAGTATAGCTCGATTGACCGTCAGGCGGATCACCGCGAAGCGCCACTATGTGACGGATACCCTCCTCCCAATAATGCCGGGCAACCGCATCGACTTGTTCGCGCGTAGTCTCGACGCAAGTTAAGTGGGCTGCAGCCGGTATATTTGCCTCGTTCTGGATACGAACAACCGATTGGTGTGTACGCTCGCGCGTTGAGCCGCCCGCGCCATAGGTGACCGAAACGAAGCGCGGGGCAAGCGGGCCAAGCGTTTCGACACTTTGCCACAATGTATCGGCCATCTTCTCGGTCTTGGGCGGGAAGAATTCAAAGCTGACGTCGATATCGCCTGCCAGCCCGTAGAAAAGCGGGCTATCCAGCGCAAGCTGCGCCTCTCGCATTTGCTCGATCGTCGGGCTCATGCGCGCTTCTCCTTCTTTGCCTCGCTTCGCGCACCGGGGGCGCTCTGGCCGACCCAGATCTTGACTACCAACTCGCCTTCGTCGAGCGCTACTGGCGGTACTAGCCTGAAGCCTGCCGCGCGTAGCATTTGCCTGAGTTGCGTGTCTGAAAAGCCCAATCGCGCATGCGCGTGGCGTTCACGCAACTCCTCGCGATCATGTGCAGCGAAGTCGACAATCGCGATCCTTCCACCGGGTTTGATCACCCGGCTTGCTTCCGTGAGTGCAAGTGCAGGTTCCTGCGCAAAATGCAGTACCTGGTGCAGCAGGATCGTATCGAAATGATCTGATGGAAACGGCAAGTCCAGGAAATCGCCCTGCACCAACTCTACAGATTCTGCAGGCAAGTGCTGAAGCTTTGCCCGCGCGATACGCAACATCTCGAGGCTTTTGTCGAGCGCCACGATCCGTTCTGCACGCGGCGCGAAAAGCTCTGCCATCCGGCCTGTTCCGGTGCCAATGTCGAGCAGGCAACCAAGCGGTTCGTCACCGAGTGCTGCGATCAGCGCACCTTCCACCGTGCCATCGGGGCTGTGCATGCTGCGAAGCTCGTCCCAATCCTCCGCATGCCGTGCGAAATAGCCTTCAGCTGTTTTTTCGCGTGCGGCGCGAATGGCGGATAGCTTGCGCCGGTCCTCTTCGCATTGACGCGCAAAAAGCGCGTCTTCGCGCTCTGCCGCCGCAAGTAGCCGGGCGACCGCGCCAGCCAATGGTGATGCGCTGTCCGGGGCACTGGGCGCACGCAGGAAGACCCAGCTTCCCTCGCGCCTCCTTTCTGCAAGGCCCGCATCGCACAATATGCTTATATGTCGAGAGACCCGCGGTTGGCTTTGGCCCAATACCTGAGCCAGTTCCCCCACGGCAAGTTCCATCGCCCCCAAGAGCTGCACCATGCGCAGCCTCGTTGGGTCGGCGAGAGCCCGGAAAATCGCCTCAACATTCATGCAAGGAAGATATAAAGATATTTTTATATCTGTAAATCGTGCGCGGAATAGAAATGGTTGCGCGCAGGCAACCAATCGCATGCATGAAAGGCGCATATTGCTTCATAAGATGCTACGCCAAGTCCCGCTTCCTGACTTTAGGCTCTGAATAATCAGAGTTCTCACCTGGTTAGATTGACTCGCGGTTGCAACCTAAATGTAATATTAGCCATACATGCCCAGCGGTGAACTCCGGAGAATAGCTCGTAAAATGAACGCGCTTGAACCTGTCGCACATAGTGTTGATGTCCAGTCGCCTGAAGAACGATACGTCAATCGCGAATTGTCTTGGCTGTCGTTTAACCGGCGGGTTCTGGCCGAGGCGGAGAATGAGAGATACCCGCTGCTGGAGCGGCTCCGTTTCCTTTCGATCTCTGCCAGCAATCTTGACGAATTCACCATGATCAGGATTGCCGGGCTTGAAGGCCAGGCTAGCCGCGGTATCGAAACGACCGCGATTAATGGCCTCTCACCGCGCCAGCAACTCGATGCCATTCGCGAGGGACTGCTCGAGCTTGAAGATCGCCAACAGCTGGCGCTTGAAACATTGCGCGGCCTTCTGGCGGATGAAGGGATCGTCATCGCGAAAGTCGAACAACTCGATCGGAGTGAGATTACCTGGCTGGAGGATTATTTCACGACCGACATCCTGCCGTTGATCACACCACAGGCAATCGATCCTTCACACCCATTTCCTTTCGTGGCCAATCTCGGAATGGGCCTCATCTTCAGGCTCAAGCGAGGCAAGCGTAAGGGTGACTTGGTCGAGATGGTCCTGATCCCCAGCGGGGTCCCCAGATTTGTACGGGTGCCCGGCCCACTGGCCGTCTACGTGACAATCGAACAACTCATCACGCGCTTTGCCAAGCAGCTCTTCCCCGGTTTCAAGATCCTGGGAGATGGACTGTTCCGCGTACTGCGCGACAGCGATATCGAGGTAGAAGAAGAGGCCGAGGATCTTGTGCGCTTCTTCCGCACTGCTATCCAGCGCCGCAGAAGGGGCCGCACAGTTCTGTTGGAGCTGGACGAGGATTGCGATCCGGCCGCAGAAGCGCTGTTGCGCGAACAGTTCGACGTTGATGCAGCCATGATCGTCAAGACCGACGGCATGCTGGGGTTACGTCACCTTGAGGCCATTTTTGCAGAAAGCCGCACCGACCTGAAGTTCGCGCCATTTGATCCGCGCTATCCCGAGCGAATTCTTGCGCATGATGGCGACTGCTTCTCGGCCATTCGGGAAAAGGACATCATAATCCATCACCCATATGAAAACTTCGAGGTCGTGGTAGATTTCCTGCATCAGGCAGCCGCCGATCCCGCAGTCGTCTCGATCAAGCAAACGCTCTATCGTGCAGGTGACCAATCGCCAGTCATCGCAGCGCTCATCGATGCAGCCCAGGCGGGAAAGGCTGTCACCGCCGTAGTCGAGCTAAAGGCGCGCTTCGATGAAGAGCGTAACATCCATTGGGCGAACGAACTGGAACGGGCCGGCGTTCAGGTGATTTATGGCTTTACCGAATGGAAGACGCACGCAAAGGTAAGCCTGGTGGTGCGCAGGGAGGACGAAGGCTACCGCACCTACTGCCATTTCGGTACAGGCAATTACCATCCTGTAAATGCACGGATATATACCGATCTAAGCTATTTTACCGCCAATCCAGCGCTTGGCCGGGACGCTGCTAAACTGTTCAACTTTGTTACCGGGTATGTTGAACCTGCCAAGCTCGAGTGCATCGCGATTTCACCGATTGATTTGCGCGAGAAGCTGTATGAGCTGATAGATTGCGAGATTGAAAACTCGCGGGCTGGTAAGCCGGCCGGAATCTGGTTGAAACTCAATTCGATCACAAATCAGGCAATGATCGACAAGCTTTACGAGGCAAGCTCTGCGGGCGTGCAGATCCACATGGTAGTACGCGGCATCTGCTCCTTAAGGGCAGGTGTTCCGGGACTATCTGAGAACATCCATGTGAAATCGATCATAGGTCGCTTCCTAGAGCACGGACGCATCTGGGCCTTCGCCAATGGTCACGAATTGCCAAGCCGAAAGGCACAAGTTTTTATAACCAGTGCCGATGCAATGTCCCGCAACCTTGACAGGAGGGTCGAGGTGCTGGTCCCAATTACCAACAAGACGGTTCACGATCAGGTACTCGGCCAGGTCATGCTGGCCAATATACTCGATACCGAACAAAGCTGGGCCCTGCAGCCGGACGGTCAATACTTACGGATACATCGCGGCGAATCCGGCTTTAACTGCCATGAGTACTTCATGAGTAACCCGTCGCTATCTGGTCGCGGCGCCGCATTGAAGTCGCATGACGTGCCTCATTTATCGCTGGGTAGCGGAAAGGCCTAGCCCATGCGAATCTCGCGCAAGGCACGGTGGGAACGCCGCCACCTCTATCCCCGTCGCGCGGTCATCGATATCGGATCGAACACTGTCCGACTTGTTGTCTATGATGGGCCACTGCGCGCACCCGAGGTCATCTGGAACGAGAAAGTCGCGGCGAGATTGGGTCAGGACCTTTCGACTTCCGGCAAGATTCCTCCAGTTGCATCGAAGGAAGCCTTGGGAGCCTTGGCACGATATGCGCTGATTGTCGAAGACCTTGGTGTAGAACACGTACAAACAGTTGCAACGGCTGCGGCACGCGAGGCATCCAACGGGGCGGCTTTCCTGAGGAAAGTGAAAAAACTGGGGCTCAAACCCCGGCTGTTGAGCGGTGAAGAAGAGGCACGCGTATCGGCAATGGGCGTGATCGGCGCGTTTCCGGGAGCGCAGGGAACTGTGGCCGACCTCGGCGGCGGGAGTCTAGAATTCGTATCGATAGAGCATGGCGATCACCACCGCGGGTCCAGCCTGCCACTGGGCACGCTTCGTCTTCCTGCACTTCGAGCCAAGAGCAATTTTGGCAAGCGTATTCGTAAGGAAATGGGCAAGGTTGGCTGGGCCCAGGCCCATCCCGGTCCGCTCTACATGGTTGGCGGTACCTGGCGAGCACTTGCCCGCTATGCGATGAACGCGGCCGACTACCCGTTGACCGATCCGCACGGGTTCGAACTTGATGTCGAAGAGGCGCAGCGGCTCTGCAGTAAGCTGGTTCGCGCCAAGCCGGAAAAGCTGTCCAGCATCATGGGCATCAGCGCCATGCGCTCGACTTGCCTCCCCGATGCTGCGGCGATGCTGCGCGTGATGCTGGATGAATTCGAACCGGATGGATTGATCTTTTCATCCTGGGGGCTGCGCGAGGGGCTGTTGTTCGACGAGCTTGACCCCTTGCAGCGCGCCAAGGACCCCCTCCTCGCCGGTGTGGTCGCCTTTGCCGGCGTTCGCGATGCTTCGATAACTGTCGCTACGCGTCTTGCTGGATGGACGGTCAATATAACCAGGGACAGCGGCAATCCGGATGAGCCATTGCGGCTTGCCGCAATTCAGCTGGCCATGGCCCTGCAGCGCGTCGAACCGAATTTGCGCCATAATTACGCGACAGAGTGGGCTCTCGACAAAAGGTGGATTGGATGTGACGCGCGTGGGCGGGCGATGATTTGCTCGGCACTTCTTGGCAGCTTGGGTCGGACTGAAGTTCCCGTGTCATTCCGGCGGCTGGCGAGCGATGACGATTTGCACGAGGGGCTGACCTGGGGCCTCGGCTATCGTGTCGCGCGCCGATTGCGAGCAGGCTCGCACGCCATGATGACAACTAGCTCTCTCACGCGGAAGAAGAACAAGCTTGTATTGCGCCTCGACAAGAGCCGCGCGGCAATGGCTCACTACCCGCTTACATTCGACCTCGAAGTACTCGCGACATGGCTCGACCTCGAACCGAAGATAAAGATCGGATCATATGATTTTGAAGAGGATGCGCATAGCGTTCGCGTCGATCGATCGGCTTGAATTTTAGCGATCAGAAGGGGCAGCCGCAGCCCCAAAGCGACCCAAGCAGGACCCAAACTATGATAAAAGCAGTCAGCCCGCTAGCGACCCAGTTGCTGACGCTCGCTTCGAATTACGTAACGTATTGATACAAAGTGATAAAAAAGGTGGTGCCGCTTACGTGACTCGAACACGTGACCCCATCATTACGAATGATGTGCTCTACCAACTGAGCTAAAGCGGCACTGCTAACCGCGGCCCATAGTCACGCTGCGGCCTTGCCGCAATGCCCATAGGCAGCTGAAAGAGTGGAGGCCCGAGCCGGAATCGAACCGGCGTACAAGGATTTGCAGTCCTCTGCGTCACCACTCCGCCATCGGGCCTCATCCCACACGAAGCGGGCGGAAGCGGCCCCCTAGCGAAACCATTTCGCCTTGGCAATCGGATTGACGTACTTAACGTAACGTCAGTCTGGACTAGGCGCGAAAAACCGGACAGGTAGCCCGGACATGAGCGTTGCCACTTTATTAGAACCGATCACGGGGAAGAACGGCCCGGTTATCTTGCACAATGCATCGGAATGGATGCAGGGGCGCACGCTATACGGCGGAGCCTCGGCGCTTATCGCCTACACTATGGCCCAACGCGCTTACCCTGACCTGCCGCCCTTGCGTGCCGCGCAGATCGGCTTTGTTGCGCCAATCTCTGAAGATGTCGAACTGACTGCCACGATTGAGAGGCAGGGACGCAATGTGACCCAGTTGCGCAGCGAGATTCACTGCGGCGGGAAATTGGCGCTCACAGCCTTCTTCCTGTTCGGAACCGCGAGGGACCCCAATGCGGTGCATCGACCCGATCCGCCGACGGATTGGCCCGGCGGTCCAGAAGATTGGGATGAGGTCAATGTTCAGCGCAGCCCATCATTCCTAAGCGGTAATTACGAGATGCGCCGTGCGCAAAAAGAACGCGGCCCGGGTGCGCCGGTGGTGCGTCGCTGGTTCAGGCTGAAGCAACATGACAAGTTCGATCCAATGAGCGCGCTGATCCTGCAAGGTGATACGCTGCCGCCCGGCGCCATGCGAGCGATGAGACGTCAAGGTCCGATCAGTTCGATCAACTGGTCGTTCAACGTGCTCGATTCAGAGCCTAATACCCGAGATGGGTGGTGGCTGGGCGAAACGCGCAGCGAACACGCGGATCTCGGCTATTCGAGCGAACGGCTTTCAATGTGGAATACTGAAGGCAGGCTGGTGGTCAGCGGCCTGCAATCAGTCGCGATATTTGGTTAGAAGCCGCGGTCAAACATCCTGGAATTCAGGGGCACGTTTGGCCATGGCCGCCATTACCGCCTCTACCTGGTTGGGCGAGCGGATAATTGCGTGCTGCTCGATGCTTTCTTCGAGCAATATCGCATCGGTCTCGCGCTCGATGATGCCTTCCGAGAGACGCTTGGCGGCGCGGATTGCATGAGGATTCTTATTCGCGATCACTTCCGCTATTTTATTGGCCTTTGCCAGCGGGTCACCTTCGACATAGGTGGCAAGGCCAATTCGTTCCGCCTCTGCTCCTGAGAATTCGCGATTGGTATAGACCAAATCGCGCAGCACATCGTCGCGAATTAGCCCACGCCACAATGCGTAACCGCCCAGATCCG
>DMWU01000228.1:8471-13274 GCA_003483125.1 Erythrobacter sp.
CACAATGCGTAACCGCCCATATCCGGCACCAGCCCCCACTTCATTTCCATGATCGACATCCGCGTCTCAGGATGAACGATGCGGATATCTGCGCCACTGGCAATCTGCAGGCCACCACCGAAACATACCCCGTGCACTGCTGCGATTACTGGGACAGGCAATTTCCGCCATTGCATGGTTACCTGCTGGAATTTATTGGCGTTGCCATATGTGCGCTCGGTTAATTCAGGTTCATCAGGGCTCGGTGACCGCCCAAATGAAGAAGTGTCCAATCCCGCGCAGAATGATGGACCCTCGCCAGCCAGGACAACCACGCGCAAACCCTTCATCTTTTGCAGCTTGTGCCCAGCGGTAATAATGCCTTCGAACATTGCCGGGTCGAGCGCATTCATCTTGTCAGCTCGGTTAAGCCTAACCTGCGCGACGCCGTTTTCCTGAAGGTTGATCGTAACGCGATCTGTCATTTGATTTCTCATCCTCAACAGTATGTGATTTCCTAGGAGAGTGGCGCATCGCGCCCCTAGTGTCCAGCGCCGGAATCGCGTTCAAGAAATCGCATTCAAGCTGCTGAACTGTTGACGCCGATCGAGGCGAAATAGCGTTTTATATTCCTGGCAGCTTGGCGAAGCCGTTGTTCGTTCTCCACCATAGCGATACGAACATAGCCTTCACCCTTTTCCCCATAGCCAACACCTGCTGCCACAGCCACCTTAGCATGTACCAGTAATTGCTTGGAAAATTCTAGGCTTCCCATGTCTGCTAGTGCGGGAGGAAGCGGCGCCCAAGCGAACATAGATGCCGGAGGGGGCGGGATTTCCCAGCCGGCACGATCGAATGCCTCCACCATTACGTCTCGGCGCTTGTGATAGCGCTGGCGGTTCTCTTCCACCACATCTTGTGGCCCATTGAGCGCCGCGCATGCAGCAGCCTGGATCGGCGTGAATGCACCATAATCCAGATAGGATTTAACGCGCGACATTGCCGCGATCAGTTCCTTATTGCCGACAGCAAAGCCCATCCGCCAACCAGCCATGGAATAGGTCTTGGACATACTGGTGAACTCTACGGCGACGTCCTTGGCGCCCTTCACCTGCATGATCGATGGAGTGGGATTGCCGTCGTAATAGAGTTCTGAATAGGCAAGGTCCGACAAGATCCAGACCTTGTTGTCGCGTGCCCAATCAACAAGCCTTTCATAGAAAGCGAGGTCCACCACCTCTGCGGTGGGATTTGAGGGATAATTGACCACCAACACGCTTGGGCGCGGGACCGTGTAATTCATCGCACTTTCGAGTGCTTGCCAATATTCTTCATCCGGGGTCGTTGGAACTGCTCGGATTGTTGCACCGGCAATGATGAAGCCGAACGTGTGAATCGGGTAGGATGGATTGGGTGCAAGTACCACGTCACCGGGCGCGGTGATCGCATTAGCAAGACTGGCCAGCCCTTCCTTTGATCCCATGGTGACCACTACCTCTGTCTCAGGATCGAGGTCGACGCCAAAGCGACGTTCATAATAATTGGCCTGCGCGCGCCTAAGCCCGGGAATGCCCTTTGACTGCGAATAACCGTGCGCGTCAGGTTTGCGCGCCACCTCGCAAAGCTTGTCGATGACGTGTTGGGGCGGTGGTTGGTCGGGATTACCCATACCCAAATCGATGATATCTTCACCCGCCTGGCGCGCCGCATGCCTCATCGCATTGACCTCTGCAATGACGTAAGGCGGCAGACGCTTCATGCGGTAAAAGTCGGTGTCCATCTCGATCCCTTGTTGTCCTACACGCGCCCATGTGACGCGTGTGAATACGAATCTACGCGATTACAGGTCGAACTGGAAAGCCTATTTCGCTATTGGACATGAAGACGAAACTTTTCTCGCTGAGTCTGGGGTAATGACTGGAGATTCAAAAGACAGTGGTGGCGGCTTTGAAGAGCACTTCAGCGCGTTCTTCGACATGCAAGGAGAAGCAATGCGCGAACTTTTCGGCGCATGGCTTCCTGACAATGTTTCATCAAAGGGTGCCGGAGCCGCAATGCAAGGATTGGGCTCTCCAAATTCCGAAGAACTCGCTGAGTGGGCTCGCAGCGCCAGCGAAATCCAGGCGATATGGCTGGAATTCGCGAAAGAACGCGCGCGGGAAACCGCTGGTCAGGCGAATCCTTTCGATCCCGCACAATGGCTGATGATGACGCAATCTCTATCGCTTCAGGCCTCGTCAGCAGACCCTTTCGCCCAGCAAGGGAAGCTAGCCGAAGATACGATGAAAATATGGCAAAGCGTGTTTTCGCGTTTCACTCCCGGCCTTGCAGGAGGAGATGAAGGCCAGGTAGAATTACCGCGCAAAGACAGACGCTTCGCCGATCTGGCCTGGCAGGAAAACCCCGCCTTTGCGCTACTCCACCAGACCTATTTGATGTTGGCCGAGTATTTCGCAGCGGCCGCACGCGATGTTCAGGGCATTGCTCCTGACAAGAAGCAGCAACTCGAATTTGCGACAAATTCGCTGGTCGAGGCGCTCAGCCCAGCCAATTTCCTTGCTACCAACCCGGTCGTTATAAAGCGCACTATCGAGACCAAGGGCCAGAACCTGGTCCGCGGCATGAGGCACTTGATCCATGATCTGAAGCGCGGGCAATTGACCCACACTGATCCCGACGCCTTCAAGCTGGGCGAAAACCTGGCCGCAACGCCGGGCAAGGTAGTTCACGAAACCCCGCTATTCCAGTTGGTCCAGTACAGCCCTTCGACCGAGGAAGTACTGGAAATTCCGCTGGTGATCTTCCCGCCATGGATAAACCGCTTTTATATTCTCGACCTGACCCCGGAGAAGAGCTTCATCAAATGGGCCGTCGACCAGGGTATCACGGTTTTCGTGGTTAGCTGGAAATCGGCTGATGCCAGCATGAAGGATGTAGTCTGGGACGACTACATAGAAAGTCAAATCGAGGCGATTGACCACGTGCGCGATCGGTTGGGCGTGAGCAGTGTTCATACAATCGGATATTGCGTTGCAGGAACAACTTTGGCCGCGACACTTGCCGTATTGGCAAGACGCGCGGAAGCCGAGAAAATTAAAAGCGCAACATTTTTCACCGCCCAGGTTGATTTCGAAAAGAGCGGGGAGCTGAAGCACTTCATCGATGATGGCCAGCTTGAGATGATCCAGAACCTTTCAGGCGATGGATATCTGAATGGACGGTATCTAGCAGCAACTTTCAATTCGCTTCGCGGCAAGGATCTGATCTGGAACTATGTCGTCAACAACTACCTGCTGGGTGAAGACTATCCTGCGTTTGACCTGCTCCATTGGAACGGCGACGTTACCAATCTGCCGGCGAAGTGGCACGCTGATTACCTGCGCGATCTCTACCGCGACAACAAATTGGTCAAGCCCGACGCGCTATGCGCGGGCGAGACGCCGATTGACCTGACGCGCGTTGAAACCCCCAGCTACGTGCAAGCGGGCAAGGAAGACCACATCGCCCCGGCCGAGAGCGTCTGGCGTATAACCCGACATTTCAAAGGGCCGCTTACCTTCCTGCTGGCAGGGTCTGGTCATATCGCCGGAGTGGTCAATCCGCCTGCGGCCAACAAATATCAGTATTGGACAGGCGACAGCAAGGCGGAGTCGCTTGAGGATTTTGTCACAGGGGCTGAAGAGCACCCGGGTAGCTGGTGGCCGCATTGGATCGAGTGGCTGCAAGGCCAGGATGCCGGAGGGGTACCTGCAAAGGGCAAGAGAAATCCCGGTGGACGCGGCGACAAGGTGATTGAAGATGCACCTGGTCGCTATGTGAAATCTCGATAAATCACTGTATTTGTATTAATATATTGACGTTTGTGCACTGCACAAAAAATACTTGACTTCGCAGTTGCAGCGCCTATTTTGTGCAGTGCAACATAAAACGAGGTTCAAATGGCTACTGACGCCACTTCAAAAATCGATGCCGCTGCTGAGAAGGCATATGCCGAGGCTGCCGCAAAAGATGCGAGCGCCAAGAAGGTAGTGAGCACGAAGGCGAAGGCTACGCCTGCCAAGAAGGCAGCCACTACCGCGTCAAAGAAAGCTACGCCCAAGAAGGCCGGCACCAAGAAAGTCGTGGCCAAGAAAGCGGCTACAAAGAAAACCGCAGCCAAGAAGGCTTTCGTGAAGAAGGCCGCTGCGAAGAAGGCAACGCCGAAGAAGGCAAAGCCAGCAGCAAAAAAGAACACCCTCACTCAAATCAAGGACACTATCATGGCAAAAGCTGACACAAATGATTTCGCCAAGAGCGCCAAGGAAATGGCTGCCGACGTCCAGGCTCGCGTTAAGACCGCTTATGCCAAGACCGGCGAGCTCGCAACCGAAGTAACCGAGTTCAACAAGGGCAACGTCGAAGCCTTCGTTGAGTCGGGCAAGATCCTCTTCGCTGGCGTGCAAGAACTGGGCCGCGAAGACGTAGAAAGCGGCAAATCGGCAATCGAGACCGTCACTGAAGACGTCAAGAAAATGGCTGCCGTTCAGTCGCCGACCGAATTCATGCAGCTCCAGGGTGAGCTGGCGCGTCGTAACTTCGATGCTGCCGTTGAATTCGGCTCCAAGCGCAGCGAAGCACTCGTGAAGCTTTACAACGAAGCTTTCGCACCCCTTTCAAACCGCGTCAGCCTGGCGGCCGAAAAGATCAAGAAGGCCGCCTAAGATCTAGCAAATAATCTCAACAAGCCGGGATTATCTCCTCTCCCTCCAATTCCGGCTTGGGGATATGGGCCAGAAGGACAGAATTGTCCTTCTGGCCCTTTTTGTTTCTTGGCGTTTGCCGCCT
>DMWU01000250.1 GCA_003483125.1 Erythrobacter sp.
TATTATTCTTACAGCAATCTCGCCACGATTTGCAATTAGGATTTTCTTGAACATACTTACTCAGCAGCCTCTAATTCATCACCAGCAGGTGGCATATTATGGCCCAGCAGGCGCAGCATATCCGCACCACATTCGACGACGTTTGAGCCTGGGCCATAAATACCTTGAACACCTGCATCTCTAAGGAAATCATAGTCTTGCGGGGGGATCACGCCACCCGCAGTCACCTTGATGTCGGCGCGACCAGCCTCGCGCAGAAGGTTGATCAATTCGGGGATCAAGGTCTTGTGTCCGGCGGCAAGTGAGGAACAGCCGATCGCGTCAACGCCATGTTCCAGCGCCATCTCCAGCGTTTCTTGAGGTGTCTGGAACAATGGCCCGCTAACCACTTCAAAGCCCATATCAGCAAAGGCAGACGCGATAACGTTGGCGCCGCGATCATGCCCATCCTGCCCCATCTTGGCGACCATGATCTTTGGCTTGCGGCCAAGGCGGCGTGAAACGGCCTCTACACCATCAACGACCTGCTGGTAGCGGGCATCTTCAGCATAGGCTGCCGAATAGACACCGCGCACAGGACGCGGTGTCGTATCATAGCGGCCAAATGCCTGCTCCATCGCGGAGGAAATTTCGCCCAGCGTCGCGTCATGCCGCGCGGCCTCAACCGCGAGTGCGAGCACATTGCCATCGCCTGCCGCGCCTTCGGCAAGAGCGGCGAGCGCAGCCTGGCAGGCGGCCTCTTCACGTCCATCACGCACACGCATGATCCGGTCGATCTGGCCCTGGCGCACCTTGTGATTGTCGACTTCCAGCGTGTCGAGATGCTCTTCCTCGGCAAGGCGATATTTGTTGACGCCAACAATCACCGTTTCGCCGCGATCAACACTCGTCTGCTTGCGCGCGGCAGCCTCTTCGATCGCCGCCTTCGGAGCGCCGGTATCGACATAGGCAGTCATCCCGCCAGCCGCATCAACCTCTGCAATAAGCTTCTCGGCTTCCTCGACCAGCTTGGTGGTCAGCGCCTCGACATAATAGCTGCCGCCAAGAGGATCGACGACATTGGTGATGCCGCTTTCTTCCTGCAGCACGAGCTGCGTATTGCGCGCGATACGGGCGGAGAAATCGGTGGGGAGTGCAATCGCTTCATCCAGCGCATTGGTGTGGAGGCTCTGCGTCCCGCCAAGTGTCGCGGCCATCGCTTCAATCGTGGTGCGGATCACGTTGTTGTACGGGTCCTGCTCTTGCAGCGACACACCCGAGGTCTGGCAATGCGTGCGCAACATCTTGCTGCGATCCTTTTGCGCGCCCAGCCGGTCCATAACGCGATACCACAGCGTTCGCGCCGCGCGCAGCTTTGCCACCTCCATAAAGAAGTTCATGCCAATGCCGAAGAAGAAGCTGAGGCGACCCGCAAAGGCATCGATATCCAGCCCTGCGGCCATGGCGCGTTTCACATATTCCTTGCCATCGGCAATGGTGAAAGCGAGTTCTTGCACGGCAGTCGCTCCGGCCTCATGCATATGGTAACCGCTGATCGAAATGCTATTGAATTTCGGCATGTTGGCCGATGTGTAGGCAATAATGTCCGACACGATCCGCATGCTCGGCTCTGGCGGATAAATGTAGGTATTACGAACCATGAACTCTTTTAGTATGTCGTTCTGGATCGTGCCTGAAAGCGCTTCTGTCGTAACGCCCTGTCGCTCGCCCGCGACGATGAAGAACGCCATCACCGGGATCACCGCGCCATTCATCGTCATACTGACGCTCATCTGGTCTAGCGGAATCTGGTCGAACAGGATTTCCATGTCGCGCACGGTGTCGATCGCGACGCCAGCCTTGCCGACATCGCCCACAACGCGGGGGTGATCTGAATCATAGCCGCGGTGCGTGGCCAGATCGAAAGCGACCGAAAGGCCCTTTTGCCCGGCGGCCAGGTTACGACGATAGAATGCGTTGGACTCTTCTGCGGTAGAGAAACCCGCATATTGGCGGATCGTCCACGGACGGCCAGCATACATGCTGGCCTTCACCCCGCGCGTAAACGGAGCGAAACCGGGCAATCCCGGATCACCCGCATCCTCGCCAGTGTAGAGCGGCTTGATCGTGAAACCCTCGGGCGTATCCCAAGTCAGGTCACGCCCTTTGACTTCCTTATCGGCCAGCGTCTTCCAATCGTCAGTATCGGCCATCTTACCTGCCTTTGAATTCCGCTTTGCGCTTTTGGAGGAAGGCCATGCCGCCTTCCTTCGCGTCGTCGCTTTCGCCAACGAGGCGTTGCCCCTCTGCCTCTGCGATGAAGACTTCTTGCAGCGCGCCATCCATGGCGGTGTTGATGTTCTTCTTCATCGTCGCGTAGGCCAGCGTCGGGCCGTTCGCGAGCTTAGTTGCTAGCGCGCGCGCCTCATCCATCAGCGCATCGTCTTCGACTACCTTGTAAATCAGGCCCCAATCCTCTGCCTGTTCGGCGCCGATCTTCTCGCCCAGCATCATCATGCGCGTGGCGCGTGCACGGCCGATGGCACGGCTGAGGAGCCAGGTAGAGCCACCGTCGGGCACAAGGCCGATATTGACAAATGCCTGGAGGAAATATGCCTTCTTGCCCGCGAGTACGAAGTCACCTGCAAGTGCCAACGAGCAACCCACGCCAGCAGCCGGACCATTGACCGCAGTGATCACGGGTACTGGCGCACGCAGCACCAGATTAATCGCCGGATTGTAGTCATTGATCAGCGCACGATGGCTACCGCCCTTGGCATCCAAAGCGCTTCGATCGCCACGAGCGGCAAGGTCTGCGCCAGAGCAAAAGCCCTTGCCTTCGCCAGTGATCAGTACCGCGCGCGCGTCACCCAAATCATAGAATACTGCGCCAATCTCATCCGCCATTTGCGGCGGCATGGCATTCAGCCGGTCCGGCCGGTTGAGCGTGATGGTTAGGAGCGGCCCGTCCCGCTCGACGGAAATGGTTTCATAATCTGACATCAGTGGCTTTCCTTGGGTGTTTCCATGATTTCTGTGAGCTGGCCCATCATATCCTTGGGATGGATAAAGAAGATGGGCGTGCCATGCGCGCCGATACGCGTTGGGGCGAGGATGCGCTTGCCCATCCCCTCAAACTCCTCGCGCGCCTTTTCGATATCGGGCACTTCGAAGCAAATGTGATGCTGGCCGCCTGCCGGGTTCTTGGCGAGAAAGCTGTTGATGGGCGAGCTTTCATCATAAGGCTCGATCAATTCAACCTGCGTGCCGTTCATACCGCTGTCCGTAGGCGTATTGACGAAGCATACCTTCACGCCCTGCGCTGGCAGGTCAAAAGGCTCCTCAATATCCGTGGCACCCATCACATCGCGATAATGCGCGATGGAGTCTGCGATCGAGGGTGTCGCAACACCGATATGATTTAACCGTCCGAGTTTCATTGTGTACTCCTAGAGCGGAATGTTATCGTGCTTCTTCCACGGGTTCTCGAGCGCCTTATTGCGCAATTTGCGCAGGCCCAGCGCGATCCTTTTCCGCGTGGAATGTGGGTAGATCACCTCATCAATATAGCCGCGCTGCGCCGCCACGAACGGGTTGGCAAAGCGATCCTCATATTCCTTGGTCTTCTCGGCGATTTTCTCAGGATCGTCGCGATCTTGGCGAAAGATAATTTCAACCGCGCCCTTCGCGCCCATCACGGCGATCTCTGCTGTCGGCCATGCGTAGTTGAGGTCACCGCGAAGGTGCTTTGACGCCATCACATCATATGCGCCGCCATAGGCCTTGCGCGTGATCACGGTGACCTTGGGAACGGTAGCCTCGGCATAGGCAAAGAGCAGCTTTGCCCCATGTTTGATGATGCCGTTATGCTCTTGGTCGGTGCCGGGCAAGAAGCCGGGAACATCGACAAAGGTCAGGATCGGAATTTCGAAGGCATCGCAGAAGCGTACGAAACGCGCCGCCTTCTTCGATGAATTGATGTCAAGCACACCCGCGAGAACCATCGGCTGGTTCGCGACAACACCCACCGTGCGCCCCTCAACCCGGCCAAAACCGCAGATAATGTTCGCCGCATGGGCGGGCTGGACCTCGAAGAAGTCCCCTTCATCCAGCGTCTTCCGGATCACCTCATGCATATCGTAGGGCTGGTTGGCATTGTCGGGCACCAGTGTGTCGAGCGACTGCTCTTCACGGTCCCAAGCATCAGCTGTGGGTCGTTCCGGCACATCCT
>DMWU01000192.1 GCA_003483125.1 Erythrobacter sp.
TGCATCCAGGTGCTCGAACCTGCAATCGTGACGGTTCATGCCAGTAGCGGGCGCGCCATGCTCGAAGATGCAAAGGCTGCAGCGGCAGAACACACAAAGGTTGTGGCCGTAACTATGCTCACCAGCCTTGATGAGCGGGACCTCAAAAGAGCTGGTGTGAACGGCACCCCTCACGACCAGGTAATGCGTCTCGCAGAACTCGCCCATGATGCGGGACTCGACGGTATAGTCTGCTCGGGCCAGGAGGTGGGCGAGGTGCACAGACAATGGAAGGATGGTTTCTTCGTCGTGCCTGGCCTACGCCCTACAGGTTCGCATATAGGCGACCAGAAACGCGTAGTCACACCGCGCCATGCCCGCGATGACGGGGCAAGCGTGCTCGTGATCGGCCGCCCGATAAGCCGCGCTGAAGACCCTGTTTCCGCAGCGCGCGCGATAGAGGCCACGCTCTAGGACGATCAATGGCTACTCAGATCAAGATCTGCGGGCTTTCAACGCCCGAAGCTATCGATGTCGCGGTGGATGCTGGCGCCACACATATCGGGCTGAACCTTTACGAGCCCAGCCCGCGTTATATTCCACTAGATCGCGCCAAGGAACTGGCTGAGTATGCCCGCGGACGAATCAAAACTGTGTTGTTGTTGGTCAACGCTGATGCAGAATTGACTACAAGTGCGCTTACCGAAGTACGACCAGACGTCGTTCAGTTCCACGGCTCGGAAACCCCTGAATGGGTTGACCTAGTTCGTGAAAAGGTGGGTATTGAGACTTGGAAAGCTGTGGGGCTTCGTGATGCGGGTACGCTGGAACGTTGCGCGAAATTCACTGGCAATGTCGATAGGTTGCTCTTCGATGCACCCGCCAAGGCGCTACCTGGCGGCACTGGAGAAACCTTCGCATGGGATTTGCTTGCCGGCTACCAGCATCAGGTAGATTGGGCCTTGGCAGGCGGTTTGACGCCTGAAAATGTGGCTACAGCGATCCATCAAACGGGCGCGCCAAAGGTCGACACATCCAGCGGTGTCGAAAGTGCGGCTGGTGTGAAAGATATGGACTTGATCCGCGCCTTCTGCAAAGCGGCGCAAAACGCATAGACGCCCATATGAGTGACCAACCAAACTCCTTTCGTAACCAGCCCGATGATCGGGGGCATTTTGGCGATTATGGCGGCCGTTATGTCGCCGAAACGCTGATGCCGCTAATCCTCGACCTTGAGGAGCACTACATTGCTGCAAAGGCCGATCCGTCCTTCCAAGCGCAGTTTGACGACTTGCTCGAGCATTATGTCGGGCGGCCGTCCCCACTCTATTTTGCCGAACGACTGACAGAGGAGCTTGGAGGCGCGCAAATCTGGTTCAAGCGCGATGAGCTGAATCACACAGGTGCGCACAAGATCAACAATTGCATCGGCCAGATACTGCTCGCGATGCGCATGGGCAAGACCCGCGTGATTGCCGAAACTGGCGCTGGCCAGCATGGCGTTGCGACGGCCACTGTCTGCGCTCGCTTTGGCCTGCCCTGCACCATCTTTATGGGCGCGACCGATGTCGAACGGCAGGCCCCCAATGTCTTCCGCATGAAGCTGCTGGGAGCTGAAGTAGTCCCCGTCACCGCCGGTGCCGCCACGCTGAAAGATGCGATGAATGAGGCGCTCCGTCACTGGGTCGCCAATGTGCATGACACTTTCTACATCATCGGCACCGTTGCGGGGCCGCATCCCTATCCAGAGTTGGTTCGCGATTTCCAAAGCGTGATCGGCAAGGAGGCGCGTGCGCAGATGCTTGATCGTGTCGGGCGACTGCCTGATCTGCTGGTTGCGGCGATCGGGGGCGGCTCAAATGCGCTGGGTCTTTTCCATCCATTCCTCGACGACACTGAGGTCAAGATGCTGGGAGTTGAAGCCGCAGGCTATGGCCTTGATGGGGATCAGCATGCGGCCAGCCTTCTTGGAGGCTTTCCCGGCATATTGCACGGCAACAAGACTTATCTGCTTCAGGACGAGGACGGCCAGATTACGGAAGGCCATTCAATCAGCGCAGGGCTGGACTATCCCGGTATCGGGCCAGAGCACGCATGGCTGAAAGATACGGGCCGCGTTGAGTACACCGCTGTCACCGATGATGAAGCATTGGACGCTTTCCAACTGCTTTGCAGATGCGAGGGGATCATTCCCGCACTTGAGCCGAGCCATGCCATTGCCGCTGTTGCCAAATGCGCAAAGGAACTGCCTGATGACAGCATCATCCTCGCGAACCTTTGTGGCCGCGGCGACAAGGACATCTTCACCGTGGCCGAAAAGCTTGGAGTAGAGATGTGAGCAGGCTATCCGAGGCATTTGCGGGTGGTCCTGCCCTCGTTTGCTTCATCACGGCCGGAGATGGCGACACTGCGGCCAATCTCGATGCTCTGGTAGAGGGCGGCGCAGATGTGATCGAGCTGGGCATGCCCTTTACCGATCCTATGGCTGATGGCCCTGCGATTCAGGAAGCCAACTTGCGAAGTCTGGGCAAGGGAACAACGACGCGCGACGTATTGATGATCGCCAATGAATTTCGCGCACGACATCGCCATATCCCGCTCGTTCTGATGGGATATGCCAATACTATGATACGCCGTGGACCCGATTGGTTCGTCGATGAATGCAAGGGCTGCGGAGTGGACGGTGTGATTTGCGTCGATATTCCACCTGAGGAAGACGCGGAGCTTGGGCCGGCTCTACGCGCAGCGGGTATTGCCCCTATCAGGCTCGCTACACCAACAACCGACGCGGCGCGGCTTCCCGCGGTGCTCGATGGTTCGTCCGGCTTCCTCTACTATGTCTCGGTCGCAGGAATCACCGGTAAACAGCAGGCTGCGATCGAATCAATCGAAGCCAATGTCAGCCGCATCAAACAATCGACTGAATTGCCCGTTGCAGTAGGATTTGGTGTACGCACCCCCGAGCAGGCTGCCGATATCGCCAAGTTAGCCGATGGTGTGGTCGTCGGCTCGGCACTCGTCGAATTAGTCGGAAAACATGGCGTTAAAGCTCCCGAGGCGCTAAGGGGGCTGACTTCGGCGCTAGCAAACGCGGTTCATTCCGCGCGCTAGAACCTAGGGGTAAGGAATAGCATGAACTGGTTTACTCGCGTCCGTAACTCGCTCGGAATTGGTCCCAAACGGACCACTGAGAAGGATCTTTGGGTAAAGTGCCCCTCCTGCCACGAGATGCTCTTCACCAAGGAGTATTTTGAGAACCTGCAGGTTTGCCCGCGCTGCGACCATCATGGGCGCATTGGCGCCGATGATCGGCTCGAAATGCTGCTCGACGAAGGGTTCGAACTGCTCGAACAGCCTGAAGTCGCTGAAGACCCGCTGAAATTCAAGGATTCGAAGAAATACACTGATCGCCTGAAGCAGGCGCGCGCCAAGAACCCGCATGCAGATGCATTCAGCGTGGGTTCGGGCCATATTGATGGGCATCATGCCGTTGTAGGCGTGCAGGATTTCGGATTTATGGGCGGTTCTATGGGTATGGCAGTAGGCACCGCCTTTTGTGCGGGTGCGGAGCGCGCCCTCGCCCGCAAATGCGCCTATATTGTCTGCACGGCTGCAGGCGGTGCTCGGATGCAGGAAGGCATACTCAGCCTGATGCAAATGCCCAAGGCAACGGTAATGACCCGCCGCCTGAAGCGCGCTGGATTGCCCTATATCGTAGTGCTGACAGACCCGACCACAGGCGGCGTAACCGCCAGCTATGCAATGTTGGGCGACGTGCACATTGCGGAACCAGGCTGCCTGATCGGTTTCGCTGGCCAGCGTGTGATCCAGGATACGATCCGCGAGAAGCTTCCCGAAGGATTCCAGCGAGCCGAATACCTTCATGAGCACGGTATGGTTGATATCGTTGTGCCGCGTAGAGAATTGAAGGCCGCGATCGCCAATGTCCTTGATTATCTGCAGCCCAAGAAGGCCGCCTGACGCAACTGCGGGGAATTTTGGCATGAAGGACTTCGGACGCTCGGACGATCCCCGCGTCCAGGCTCAGCTTGACCGCCTTGGCAACCTCACTTTGCGCGAGGGGCGGTTCAATCTAGATACGGTGCACGAACTGTTCGACCGGCTAGGCAATCCGCAAGATCGACTGCCGCCTGTATTCCATGTTGCTGGCACCAATGGAAAAGGATCAACTTGTGCGTTCCTGCGCGCAATGCTGGAGGCAGAGGGGAACAGCGTCCACGCTACCACCAGCCCACACCTGGTCCGCTATAACGAGCGTATCCGCGTAGCGGGCAAACTGATCGAAGACGCGCGATTGGCTGAGCTACTGGAAGAAGTTTTCGACGCTTCTCAGGGACTCGAGCCCAGCTTCTTCGAGGTAACAATTGCGGCCAGTTTTCTTGAGTTCTCTCGTGTGCCGGCTGATGCATGCGTGGTCGAAGTGGGGCTCGGCGGTCGGCTCGCNGCAACCAATGTACTCGAGCCCGAAGTGCTAACCGCCTGTGGCATCGCCGCGCTTGGCATCGATCACGAGCGATTCTTGCTTGCGCCTGAGGAAGGCACGCCGGAAGAGCCAATGGCGCGCATAGCCTTTGAAAAAGCGGGGATTGCAAAACCGGACGTGCCGTTGGTGACCATGAGTTATCCCGACGAAGCGATACTAGCGATAGATGAGCAGGCAGAAAAAATTGACGCTCCTCTGATCGTACAGACACGAGAATGGAATGTTAGTGCTGCAGGCAATGCGCTTGCCTACGCAGATGCCGCTGGAGAACTGACCCTGCCCCTTCCGTCGCTACCTGGCCCTCATCAAGCTGAAAATGCTGCGCTGGCAGTGGCAATGCTTCGACACCAGTCGGTCATTCCCGTTTCGCCGCAGGCGATTGCCAAAGGCATATTGAACGCCAAGTGGCCGGCACGGTTACAGCGATTGGAAGATGGCCCTCTCACAAAGGGTCGCGAAGTGTGGCTCGATGGAGGACATAATCTCAGCGCTGGTCAAATGCTTGGAGAGAATTTTTCAGGCCAGAATCTTCACGTGATCATGGGAATGCTGGAAGGTAAGGATCCACGCGCGATCATTGGCCCACTTGAGCAAAGCATTCGGACTCTGACAATCGTCCCCGTGCCCGGCCAGGATAGCCATCCCTCTGACGCATTTGGCCTAAATGCCAAAGCTGCGTCAGACGCTGAAGAAGCGCTACTCAACCTGCCCTCTGATGACTACCCTGCCCTGATCGTAGGATCACTTTACCTTGCCGGGGAAATACTGCGCCTGAATGATGAGATTCCGGATTAGTCGCTAACCGACGCGCGCAGCCGCGCTTTCTGGCGCAACTACGCCCGAGGCACGCCCGGCGCGTCGCTCACGCCACCACTCAAACATCACCAATACGACTGCGGCCAATCCAATAAGCGTCGTCAGTACGAATACATCGAAATAGCCACGATCCTCGATCATTTCACCTAGTGCCCCGCGACCCAAGGTCCCAACTAGGAGTGTAAGCGAAGATAGAAGCGCATATTGAACCGCGCTGAACTTCTTGGAGACAATCGAGGAGAGCCACGCGACATAAGCCGCGCCTGCAATGCCAATCGCGAGATTCTCAAAACCGATTGTGATTGTAAGCTTCGCCAGCTTTGCACTGCCGATCAAAGGCACCTGCTCAATCAGCCATGTAAAGCCAACCAAATCGCTAAGAGCCTGCATATTATATCCGCCTATAGCGAGGTCGGCATAAAGCAGGTTGGTTAGCGCGGCGAGCAGGCCGCCCACTGCCAAGGTAAACATTCGGCCCAAGGCGGTCAGCATCCATCCCCCAACCGCAAGGCCCAATATGATTGCACCCACACCAAAAAATTTCGAGGCAAAGGCCACCTCGTCATTGGTGTATTGAAGCTCTCCCAAATAGAATGGGTAGGCAAAGGTGCCCCAGATCGCATCGCAAATCCGATAGGTGAGCACCACGGCCAGTATCAAGACGAGCGACCACCCCATCCTTCCGACAAACTCGACCAGAGGCAGCACCAGCGCGCGGTAGAGGTGATCCAACGCATAATCGCCGCCCTTTGCCGGTGGCGCGTCCTTTGCCAGCAGGTAGCGGCCTTGTTTCTTCTGTCCCGCAAGCCAACCCGCGACCAGCGCAGGCAAGATGATTGTGGCAACAATGATCCAAGGCCCGAAATTGAGGGTGAATTGCGTAGGGTTCGGTCGATCCTCGGGCGCATAGGTCATGGACATGATCATGAACGCCAGGACCACGCCGATTGCGCCCGCCCATAGCAATGCCACAACACCGAGCGCGCGGTTGCGGATTTGCGGGGCCAGTTCGCCCGCCTGCCGCAACTGCCGTACCTGCGCGTCATTCCGTTCGCTGGTTTCCATACAATCGCTCTCGGCATTTGGCGCGAAGAGGCCTATTGCGCCTGCGGCAAGCAGGATTCCTCCCATAAGCATATAGGTTTCAGGCCAACCGATGCGCGCCGCTATGATCAGGCCCAATGCGCCACCGACCAGCGAGGAGAAGCGATAGCCCATCTGGTAAACAGTTGAGAGAATATCGAGCGTGGCGACGTCGTCGGCCACATCGATGCGCCAGGCATTGATGGCGATATCCTGCGTTGCACTGGCAAAGGCGCCAATTCCAGCGAGGAGCGAGAACATGCCAAGCTGCGACTTAGGCTCAAGCAGGCTCAAAGTGACCAGAATAGTACCAAGAAGGACCTGCATCGGCAAAATCCATTGCTTTCGCTTGCCCAGCTTGCGCAAAAGCGGGATATTCGCCTTATCGATCAGCGGAGACCACAAGAACTGGAATGCATAGGCAAGTCCGATCAGCGAGAAGATTCCCATCGTCTCAAGCTCGACCTCTGCCTCTGTTAGCCAAGCGAACAATGTGCCGAGGAACAATGCGAAAGGCAATCCGCTTGCAAATCCAAAAATCAGCATGAACCCGGTTTTACGGTTCGACAGTGCCAGGCCGAGCGCACGCAAGGATGACTTTTTCTTTGCCGTTTCAGCCTCGGCCATTCCCTAGCGTCCTTCCTGTATCGCTGTATTTCTGCAATAATATGCTTAAATCACTTGGATAGGGAAGCCTCGATGAACGAGATCGATACGCGTGTCCCCAGATTGGAACCAACCGAAGGGCAACTCGCAGTGGCCCAGGCGATCGCCGATGGCCATGTCCGTTCAGCAGACCGTATCGAGACAGTCCCTGCGCGGGTCTATACCGATCCCGACCAATACCTTCGTGAGAAAGGCGCAATATTTGATCGTTTGCCGCAGGTGTTGAGCGTCTCCGCTTTGCTCCCTGAACCGGGTATGGCAGTACCACATGATGATACTGGCAGGCAGCTATTGATCACGCGCGATGCCGAGGGCGAGATTCATCTCTTTCTCAATGTCTGCAAGCATCGGGGAACGCGGCTCATCGAAGGAAACGCAGTCAAATGCGGCAAACGGCTCGTCTGCCCATATCATGCGTGGACCTATAAGCTGGAGGCAAGCTGCATGCCCTTCCCCGACCTGACACTTTTCCGGGCCTGGACAAATCTGATTTCGGTCTCGTCGAGTTACCCAGTTGCGAAGCAGGCGGCTTGATCTGGTTCTCGCCACTCGAAGATGCAGATTTCACCCATGCGCGCGAGCTGGGCAAGGACTTTGACGCATTCGACATCGCAAGTAGCCACCTGTTCCGCCGGCGAACACACTCTGTTGCCGGGAATTGGAAGCTCATCATGGACGCCTTCCTTGAAAGCTATCACGTCGCGAGGCTCCACGCGAATACCATCGCGCCGTTCTTTAAGGACGGCGTCACTAGCGGCGACCAGATCGGCCCGCACCAACGCTCTGCAGTCGGTCGGTTGGAAGAAATGGAGGGCATCGACCCGAGGGATATGGCCGCACTGCGAAAGGTCGTGACCTATGCTTACCAGCTGCTGCCAGCGACAATTATCATTCCCAGCCCAGATTACGTGAATGTCATGGTTTTGATGCCGCAATCGCATGAACACACCATTGTTGAGGACTTCATGCTGATCCCTGAGGAACCGAAGACAGAGAAGGCGCTCGATCATTGGGAACGTAGCTGGGAACTGCTTGATGGCGGGGTTTTTGCGAGCGAGGATTTCCGCGCCGCAGAGTTGGGCCAGCAGGGTTTATCGAGCGGAGCAGTCGACCACTTGACTCTAGGTACGCTTGAAAGCGGCATCACTCGATTCAACCAGATCGTCGAAGAAGCGTTGCGCGCAGCAAACTGAACGCCTAACGGGCGGAAATGTCTTCAGAGCCTAGACCCGAGGGTGATCGTATCGCCAAGTTGCTTGCGCGCGCGGGAGTTGCGAGCCGACGCGAAGTCGAGCGCATGATCGCCGACGGGCGAGTGGCAATCGATGGGCTGATTGTGGAAACGCCCGCCACATTCCTGAAAGACCTGCAAGGTGTGACGGTTGACGGCAAGCCAGTGGCCAAGCCTGAACCGACACGCTTATTCGCATTTCACAAGCCGACCGGCTTGATCACTGCAGAACATGATCCGAGGGGGCGCGCCACGATCTACACCGCCCTGCGCAACGCCCTGCCAAAGAACGCACCGCGACTAATGCCGGTTGGCAGGCTCGACCTCAATACCGAAGGATTGCTGCTTCTGACGAATGATGGCGGGCTAAAGCGGATGATGGCACTGCCTGCGT
>DMWU01000190.1 GCA_003483125.1 Erythrobacter sp.
GCTGCAGGCGCACTGATCGCAACTTGCGAGGATGAAGAATGGGTAGAGCGCGATGGAGCGTGGAGCGCGCTGCAATCGCTAGTGCGGCTGCGATGGCCATGGGCCCAGGTGCTGCTGCCACATATCGTCAAGCCAGAACGGGCAGAAAAGTGGCTCTTCTCGAAATTGCCCGAATGGGAAGACGCTGCCGAACATGCACCGCCACGGCAGGTCACGCTCGATCCCGAGGAGGTGCTTGGACAGCTCAACCACCTGACGGGCGAGAATGCCGAACTTCGCGAGGGTCAACAGGACTATGCCTGCGACGCAGCGCAAGTCTTCTCCCCCAGGGAAAGACAGGGCGCACCGCACCTACTGCTGGCGCAAGCGGGTACAGGTATTGGCAAGACACTGGGATATCTCGCCCCCGCATCCCTATGGTCGGCGGCCTCTCAAGGGACGGTATGGGTCTCAACCTTCACCAAGAACTTGCAGCGGCAATTGCGTCAGGAAAGCCGGCGCGCCTGGCCTGCAAGGCGTCGGGACGGAACGCGCCCGGTGGTCGTGCGCAAAGGGCGAGAGAATTACCTCTGCCTGCTAAACCTTGAAGACGCGCTACAAGGTGGCTTTGCCGGACGGCCCGCTATCCTTGCGCAATTGGTCGCGCGATGGGCCGCCTATACGCAAGATGGCGATCTTGTCGGCGGCGATATGCCGGGCTGGCTAGGCTCGCTATTTCGCAAGCGCGGAATTGCCTCGCTCTCCGACCAGCGCGGTGAATGCGTCTATGCAGGCTGCCCGCATTATCGCAAATGCTTCATCGAACGGGCATCGCGCGCCAGCGCCCAGGCGGATCTGGTCATCGCCAATCACGCGCTGGTGATGGTGAATGCGGCCCGCGGACGCGACCATGCGCTGCGCCCGACCCGCATCATCTTTGACGAGGGGCATCATGTATTCGAGGCAGCAGATTCCACCTTCGCTGCCGAGCTTTCAGCCCAGGAAACGATTGAGCTGCGTTGCTGGATCATCGGGCCGGAACGCAAAAATCGCGGCCGCCGACGCGGTTTGGCAGCGCGGCTTGCCGATGTCGCCAGCTATGATGATGCAGGCGGCGAAGCGATAGAGGCAGCAATAGAGGCAGCACATGGCCTGCCGTCAGAGGGCTGGCTTAAACGCCAGCATGATGGCGAACCCAGCGGACCGCTCGAAGCGCTTTTCGCGCATGTGCGCAGCACAACCTATGCGCGCGACGAAAGCGGCGGGCAGGAAGCAGGCTATGGCATCGAAACAGAGCTGGCCTCCCTACCTGGCGAGTTGATCGAGGCGGCGGGAGAGGCCGAAGCCGCGCTGGCGGCAATTCGTGCACCGCTGGCAAAGCTCGCGACGCGGCTGGAGGCGATATTTGCCGACCCACCCGACTGGCTCGATGCGCAAGGTCGCGCGCGGATAGAGGGTGCACGCCATTCACTCAGCTGGCGGATCGACATGCTGGGCGCATGGGAAGCATTGCTAGGCCGCTTTGGCGGACCGGCCGATCCCGAATTTGTCGATTGGATGGCTGTCGACCGTTCCGATGCACGCGAATTCGATGTCGGCATCTATCGCAGATGGCTCGACCCGATGAAGCCTTTTGCCAAGGTGGTGCTCGAGCCTTCGCATGGGGTGATGCTGACCAGCGCGACCCTGACGGATCGCAATGAAGCAGGGCTCGATTGGGAATCTGCTATTGAGCGCTCGGGAGCAAGCTATCTTGATGGCCAGCCGCATCTTTCGTCGGCCGAAAGCCCTTTTGACTATGCCGGCAAGGCTGAGGTGCTGATCGTCACCGATATCAGGAAAGGCGATCTCCCCGCATTGTCCGGCGCTTATGCGAAATTAATCGAAGCTGCCGGGGGCGGCGTGCTGGGTCTTTTCACCGCGATCCGCCGAATGCGAGCGGTGCATGGGCGCATCGCCGACCGCTTGGCGCGCGCAGGCCTGCCGCTTTATGCGCAGCATGTTGACCCAATCGATGCGGGAACGCTGGTCGATATCTTCCGCGACGATCCGCGCGCCTCTCTATTGGGGACGGATGCATTGCGCGACGGTGTGGATGTGCCGGGCCACTCGTTGCGATGCGTAGTGATGGAGCAGGTTCCCTGGCCCAGGCCCGATATCCTGCACAAGGCGCGGCGCGCGGCTCATGGTGGTGGCGCCTATGACGACCGGATAATCCGCGCTCGACTGGCACAAGCATTTGGACGCTTGATCCGTTCAGCTGAGGATTCAGGCCATTTCGTAGTATTGTCCCCTGCCTTCCCAAGCCGGTTGCTCAGCGCGTTCCCGCCGGGCACACCCGTCATCCGCTTGACGCTTGAGGAAGCTTTACAACGGGTCGCGACTGGTGTTTCGGGAGATAGCGGCGCTGCTATCACCAGCAGCGAAACCGCCGGAGAGGGGCAAGACTAAAGTGAAAATCCTGGGTCTCCTGCGCCATGCCAAATCGGATTGGGACGATATTACCAAGCGTGATTTCGATCGTGGTCTGAACAAGAAAGGCCGCAAGGGTGCCGCCCTGATCGGAGACCATATCCGCCAGCACGGTGTGCAGTGGGATGTAATCATCGCCAGCCCAGCGGAGCGCGTCAGGCGCACCGTGGACACGGCAATGCCTGATACGGAAGTTATCTATGACGAGAGGCTATATCTCGCCAACGTAGAAACTATTTTCGATGTCGTGGCAGAGCATAGTTCTGACGCAGAAAAGGTTTTGGTGATCGGCCACAACCCCGGCCTGCAAGAAGTATTGTTCGAGCTTGTCGCGCCAGCAAATGAGAACAGCCTTTTTGACGAGGCCGCAACCAAGCTGCCCACGGCGGCATATTGCGTATTCGAATGCGATATCAAGGCCTGGTCTGATCTATCCGATGGCTGCGGCAAACTTGTCCATTTTGCCCGGCCGCGCGACTTGGACCCAAAACTGGGCCCCGAACACTAAGGCAAGGCGGCTCACTCCAGTACCTGTCGCGGACCCGGTCCCTGCTCCGCCAAATGATCATCTTTATTGTATAGCTGGCAGGTCTTTAGACTTAGGCAACCGCAGCCGATACATCCATCCAGCCTTGTACGCGTCCGCTCAAGCTCGGCGATTTTTGTATCTAGTTGACCCCGAATCGACGAGCTGATCCTATGCCAGTCTTTCGCCGTAGGCGTTCGGCCTTGCGGCAGCTTCTTGATCTGCTCTTCTATTTCGGAAAGCGCCAGGCCCAAACGCTGCGCAATCAGGATGAAGCTGAGCCGACGGATATCGCTGCGCAGGAAACGACGCTGGTTGCCTGCGGTCCTGATCGGTTCGACCAGCCGCTTCTCCTCATAGAATCGGATCGCGGAAACCGACAATCCGGTGCGTCGGGCCAACTCGCCAATTGGGAGCAGATCGCTCGAACGTAGCCTAGTCGCCATTGTCCAATCCTTTCCGAGTACGATTATTATTCTGTAATTATGCTAAAAATCAGAGAATAGAATTTTTCTCTTGATCTAAACCTAACTTGAGGTTGCATATTAGGCAAGTCGCGATTCACAGCCAATGCGGATCAACCGGAAAAGGAGAATCTCATGCCTAAGGGCTCAATTGAACATGCCAATTTGACCGTCACCGATCCTCGCCGCAGTTCTGAACTGTTCCAGAAGCTATGCGGGTGGCATGAAAGATGGCGCGGCCCTTCCATAATGGGTGGCGAGACAATCCATATCGGCAACGATACCAGCTACATTGCATTCTACACGAATGAAGAAGCCAAAGGAGGCTTCAGCAAGGGCGTGCCGCTCAATCACGTCGGCCTGCTGGTGGACGATCTGGACGCGGCACAAAAAGTGGTGATCGGGGCAGGTTTAGAGCCCTTTGGCCACGACGATTATGAACCTGGCCGTCGCTTTTATTTTTTCGACTGGGACGGCATCGAATTTGAGGTAGTCAGCTATGAATGAACCAATTCTCAAGCGGCCTATGTTCCGCGCTTCGCAACCAAGTGCAGTTACTGCAGATCGAAGGATCAAGCGTTCGGCACAGTTCGAGATACGACACCTACTGGACACCAAGAAATTCCTGCCTAGGCTAGGCTGAAACCGGCGATGGCGCCGGGATCACTAGGGGAAATTCATGCATATCCGATCGATACTTCTTGGCGTTGCTTCGACATTGGCATTCACGATGCCGGCAGCAGCGGAAACCATCCACGTTACCGCAGACCGGATGCTTGATGTTGAGCGGGGCCGATATGTCGAGGCTCCGCTCATCACCATTACAGATGGGAAGGTGACATCGGTTGAAGCTGGTGGGTCACCGCCGGAAGACTCTGAAGTAATCGATCTTGCCGGCCATACGATTCTGCCCGGCCTGATCGATATGCATGTGCATTTGAATGGCAGGCCTGAATATGGTGGCTATTCCGGACTGCAATTTTCAGACCGGTTTTGGACTGTGATCGGCGTCGAGAATGCGCGCAGGATGCTCGGTGCGGGCTTCACAACCGTACGTAACCTGGGCGATTCAAACTATGATGTGGCTGGCATCGCCCAGGCTATTGGAGAAGGCTGGATCCCCGGCCCGCGCATCGTCAATGCAAATTATGGCTTGGGTGCAACTGGCGGGCACTGCGATGAAACTTTCCTGCCGCCCAGCTTTGAAGCCAAAAGCCCTGCTGCTGGTGATAGCGCGACGGAATTGCGCAAGCGCGTGCGCGAACAACGCAAATACGGCGCCGAGGTCATCAAGGCGTGCGCAACTGGCGGCGTATTCTCTCGTAATACAGCGCCAGGCATCCAACAGCTGACTCTTGAAGAGCTCAAGGCCATCGCTGATGAGGCACATTTCTGGGGTCTGAAAGCTGCCGCGCACGCGCATGGCACGCCCGGTATCAACGCTGCGATCCGCGCAGGCTTCGATACAATCGAACATGTCAGCTATGCCGATGAAGAGAGCATCCGTCTTGCCAAAGAGCACGGTACGTTCTTCTCCATGGATATATTCAACACCGAATATACGCTTAGCCAGGGCGCAGCCAACGGCGTGTTGCAGGAGAATATCGATAAGGAACGCGCGCTAAGCCAGGACCAGCGCGACAATTTCCGCCGCGCACACGAGGCTGGCGTGCGGATGGTCTTTGGTAGCGATGCCGTGGTGATGCCGCATGAAGATGTGGGGGGCCAGTTTCGTGTCATGGTCGAATATGGAATGACCCCGCTTGAGGCGATCCAGGCCGCAACAATAAATGCCGCAGAGGCCTTGGGCCAGGAAGGCGAAGTGGGCGTGATTAAGCCAGGCGCCTGGGCCGATCTGATTGCCGTGGATGGTGATCCATTCGCAGATGTAGGCGAGCTGGCCGATGTCGATTTCGTGATGAAAGGCGGAGAGGTCTTCAAACGCGACTGAGTTCGCTTCAGATCAGGCTCCGCTGCGCCGAACCACCGCTCCATGGTTGGTCGGTACGATCGAGGATGATGTCGTCGCTCCAAGGAATGCATAGATCGCGCGCAGAGGCAGGATCGCCATGCAGGTATTCCGCATAATCTTCCTGCGCGAGCAGCACTGGCATGCGCGTGTGCACATCGGCGGCGCGTCCCGCCGAGCCGGTGAGTACGATTGAATAGCAATCGCCCCATTCATCACTTGATCGCCATATCCCGGCCGCGGCGAACAACTCGCTGCCAGGCCGCGAGAGCCACGTGCGGGTCTTGCTGCCCTTGGCTCCCTCTGCCTCCGCCCACGCGGTGAGCGGCACCAGGCAGCGACGCCTTACGAAGCTATCGCGCCAGAAGAAGCTATCGAGCTTGTCGCTACGCGTATTATTGACCGGCTTGGGCTTGAGTTTCTGTCCGCCCTTACCCTTTAGGGCGAGAGGGAAACCCCAATGCATTTGGCGTACCGCCCCTTCTGCGATCACGAGGCCAGGATAGCCGGGATAGACCTCCGCTCCGAAATTGGCTCCACCCAGATCGTCTTCCGCACCGAACCACTCGGCCACTTCGGCCTTGCTCTTGGTCATACGGTAGAGGTTGCACATCAACTGTTACCCACCACGAAACAAGCGGCGGCCATCAACGCCCCGGCCCAACGGTTTGAGCGGAAACGATCGAGCGCATTATCTGAATTCTCTCTCTCGAGCGTTGCAAACTGCCACAGCAGATGCATCGCCACCGGCGCGAGCGCCAGCAACGCAATCGCGTCCGGACGATAGAGCCAGAATCCTAGCGCCCACAGCAGGATCGCCCCCAGATAGAAGGCGCCCACGCCCCATTGCACCTTGCTTCCCAACCTCAGTGCGGATGAGCGAATACCGACCAGTGCGTCATCCTCTTTATCTTGAAGGGCGTAGATCGTGTCATATCCCATGACCCACAGCACCGAACCAGCATAGAGTGCAGCGAGCACATCCCAATTATCCAGCCGTAGCGCGATCCAGCCAACGGGAAGGCCCCACGTAAAGACCAGGCCCAGCCATGCCTGCGGCCACCATATAATTCGCTTCATGAAGGGATAGGCGGCCACAAGCGCCAGGCTGGCAAGTGCAACCAATTGCGCTTCAAATCTTAATTGCAGAAGGACGACGAGGCCAATCAGGCAAAGAGCCAACAGCCAGCCCCAGGCAACAGTCTTGCTGATTCTTCCGCTGGCAAGAGGCCTCACGGCGGTTCGTTCAACCTTCTTATCCAGGTCGGCATCGACGATGTCGTTGTAAACGCAGCCTGCGCCGCGCATGGCAATTGCACCCAGCAGCAGCCATCCAATCAGTGCGAATTGCGCCCCCGCACCCGCCAGCCACACGCCCCAGGCGCATGGCCAGAATAATAACCACCAGCCAATCGGCCGCTCGAAACGCGCGAGTGGCGCAAGGACACGCGGAACTTGCGGCCGGGGGGCGACACACGCC
>DMWU01000302.1 GCA_003483125.1 Erythrobacter sp.
GGGCGGAGCGGGTCGCACCCTTGGGTCGAGCCCCGACCCGCTTGGAAATCGCGCGCGGGCGATTATCCGCCCCGCCAAATGGCGGCTCAAGATCAGCCCGCGAAATCTCGAACTGGCGGATACAGGCAAGTGTATCGATCTCCGGGGCGACCGGCTCACTGGCGCCGGTATCGGCGATCGCAGCAGACAATGCCCGACCTGCAAGATCCATGTAGGAGAGAGCCTCATACCCCTCATCCTGGACCCGCTCCGAATATTGCCCGATCCCGATGATAACAGGGGTATTGTCAGCGATCATCGACACCCCCTCAGTCGACGAAATCTTCTACCCGTTCCACGATAATCGCAGGGGCCATACCGCCCGCAGCACACATGGTGACAAGGCCATATTGCTTGCCTTGCCGCTCGAGCTCATCGACAATCGTCCCAATCAGTATAGAGCCGGTTGCGCCAATCGGGTGACCCAAGGCGATCGAACCGCCATTAACATTGACCTTGTCCCAATCGAGATCCAGATCGCGCACGAACTTGGCGGCGACGACGGCAAATGCCTCGTTGATTTCATACAGGTCGATATCGTCCGTCGTCATGCCCGCCTTGGCCAGCACCTTCTTGGCGGCGGGAACAGGGGCATTGAGCATGAGTGTTGGATCATCGCCCATATTCGCCGTGGCGACGATGCGCGCACGTGGCTTCAACCCATGCTCCTCGCAATACTCCTTGCTCGCAACCAGAACGGCAGCGGCACCATCGACCACGCCGGAGCTATTACCGGCATGATGGAAGTTTTTGATTTCGAGATCAGGATACTTTTGGTTCACTAGCCCGCGGAACGTAGTGCCATTGGCGTCGAGCGGAACATCGGCAATCTTGGTGAATGCCGGTTCCAGCTGCCCCAGACCCTCCATCGTGGTCTGCGGACGCGGGTACTCCTCACGATCAAGCACAACGTTGCCATCATCATCGACAACGGGAACCACCGACTTGTCGAAGCGCCCCTCGCTAATCGCCTGCGCTGCACGCTGCTGGCTGCGATAGCCAACTTCGTCCAGCTCCTCACGGGTGAAACCTTCCATGCTGGCAATAGCATCACCGCAAATGCCCTGATGGCTCTGCGGATGAACCTTCTGCAAACGCTCATTATAGCTGCCCATCATCGGCGGCTTGATTCCAGCCTGCATCTTTTCTTTCGACATGGCCGCGGTCAGACTCATCATTTCCGTGCCGCCAGCGACTACGCAGTCGGCCATTCCGCTCATCACTTGGGCTGCCGCGAGGTTCACCGAAGTGATGCCGCCGCCGCAGAACCGGTCCAACGTCATGCCCGAACTCGTTACGTCATAACCCGCGTCGAGCGCAGCCATACGCCCCATATCGCCGCCCTGCATCCCGTCCTGGGTCGAGACTGACCAGATCACATCGTCAACTGTCTTCGTGTCGAGATTGTTGCGCTCTTTGATTGCCTTGAGCACGGTCGCGGCCAGGTGCTGCGGGTGTTCATTGGCCAATGCGCCCTTGCCTTGCTTGCCAATGCCGCGCGGGGTCCGTGCAGCGTCGATGATATATGCTTCGGCCATGCGATAATTCCCTTTTGTGATAGCCACTGTGTCGTGGACATGCAGTTTCACCTAGTTATATAAGTCGCAAATCAAGACGCAATACTACTTTTGGAGAGGACCGCGCATGAGCGAAGAGCTGCTTACCGAAGAACGAGACGGAATACTGATCATCACGATCAACCGTCCCGAGGCGAAGAATGCGATGAATAAGGCTGCAGCTGAAGGCATTGCTGCAGCAGTCGATCGCCTCGATAGCGATGACAATCTACGCGTCGGCATCCTTACGGGCGCTGGCGGTACGTTCTGCTCAGGCATGGATCTCAAAGGATTCCTTCGCGGCGAATCGCCCAGCATTGAAGGGCGCGGTTTCGGCGGCATCACCCAGAAGGGCCCAGTTAAACCGCTGATCGCTGCGGTTGAAGGCTATGCGCTGGCGGGCGGTATGGAGCTCATGATCTCGTGCGATCTGATCGTGGCAAATAGCGGTGCCAAGTTCGGCATCCCTGAGGCAAAGCGCGGCCTCGCCGCTGCGGCTGGCGGGCTTATGAAACTGCCCGACCTTATCCCTCCCAAGATTGCCATGGAACTGGCGCTGACCGGCGACTTCATCGATACAGATCGCGCCTACCAGCTAGGCTTGGTCAACCAGGTTACCGATGGCAGCGCGCTCGATGCGGCGATGGCACTTGCCCAGAAGATCAATGAGAATGGCCCGCTCGCTGTGCGCGTCTCGAAACAGATCGTCGAGGGTTCGCGCGGCTGGACTTTGGAAAATCGCTGGGACGAGCAGGCCAAACTGCTGCCGCAAGTGTTCATGAGCGAAGACGCCCGCGAAGGCGCGGCCGCCTTTGCAGAGAAGCGCAAACCAAACTGGAAGGGCAAGTAAGATGCCAGTAATCGACGTACCCCAGCCCGAGTTCATGGAAGACGAGGAGATCGCGATCTTCGCTGATGCCGTGGGCAAATTCTACCAACAGCACGCGCCCGAAAAGCGCGTCGCAAAATGGCGCGAGGACGGCCAGGTCGAGCGTGAGTTCT
>DMWU01000155.1 GCA_003483125.1 Erythrobacter sp.
CCTGCGCATGCCGATACCAAAAACCGGTGCCTTACCGCTTGGCTACACCCCAGCATCGTCCGCCTGATGACGGCTCGCGCGCTCCTATAACGCCTCTTCTGGCAATGTGAAGGGGCTTCAGGTAATTGCTGCACGCCTGCTGGCAAGTTCCCGTTCAATCTTGGCTATCGTGCCGTGATCCAGCTTGTAAAACAGCATAGCCAATCCTGCCGGGATGATAACTACGGCGGGCACAAGGGCAAAGGCGATATTTATCCCGGCCACCGCGGATTCCGACTGCTCGGCTCCTGCGGTGAAGCCGCTCATTCCCAATAGGAATGCCGGCACTGCTCCGCCGACTGCAACACCCGTCTTGATGGCGAAAATCGAGGCAGAGATGACCAATGCGGTCATTTGCCGGCCCGACTTCCATTCCAGATACTCGGCGATGTCGGTGAACATCGAATAGGCGAGAACCATCATGACCCCGAAGCCCAGCCCGACGAGTAACTGGGTGGCGGTTTGGAGCCAAACCGAGTCGAGCGGCACGAGGTAGAATAGGAAGATTGAGCTGACCTTGATCGTTCCGGCAACGACCAGCAGGTGCGCCTTCTCAAATCGTCGCTGCAAAAGGTTGCCGGAGACAACGCCGGTCACCTGGCCCACCGCCAATGCGGTGAAAAACAGGGCAACGCGATCAAAGAACAGGAATACGGGCGTTCCGTCGTCCCCAACCACATATTTGAAAAAGAACAGGCCAGTTCCGGCCCGTGCGGCAATCGCAACTGGCACCAGCATCGCCGCTATAGCGACAGCGATCCAGTCAGGGGTACGGATCAAGACCGCTAGATCACCCTTGATGTTTCCGTTCTCTTTAGCTGCGGGTACTCTTTCGGTAGTCGTGGCGAAGGTCCACCATATCGAAAACACGGCCACTCCAGCGATGCAGAACATGGTGACCATGATGCCATAGCTTTCATCGCCCTGGCTGATTTCCCGTACCATAGTAGTTCCGAGGGCTCCGACCGCAACGGTAGCTAAAGCCGAAAACACCATACGATAGGCGGCAACGCTGGTCCGCTCGCGTGCACTGGGCGAGATCGCGCCCAGCAAGCCTGAATAGGGTACGAAGACCACGGTGAAGGCAATCATCGTGAGCGCGTAGGTGACATAGGCCCAGACCAGCAGGCCCGTCTTGCTCAGCTCAGGCGCTGCGAAGATCAGCGCACCGGTTACTCCCAGCGGAACAGCTCCCCATAACAAATAGGGCCGGTATCTTCCCCAGCGCGTGCGCGTTCGATCCGAAACGATGCCCATTACCGGGTCAGTCACGGCATCCATCAGCTTAGTGAGGAACAGCATCAATCCGACAGCAGCAGGAGCCAGACCTGCCAGGTCGACGAAATAATAGAGAAGGAAAAAATTGAAAAAGTTGATGTAAAGCGCAGAGGCGAGATCACCTACGCCATAGCCAAACTTCTCCCGGAAGCGGACTTTTGCGCTCTGATCCACGGCCAATTCGCTCTCCCCTAGCTAGCAATACCGCTCCGGCCGGGCAGGATTGCTATCCAATCCTAGATTGCCTTGCCTTCGAAATCCTTGGCTGAATGACGCTCGGGCATTTGCTCGTCTTCCTCGCCCCAGACGCGATTGACCAACCGACCACGCCGCACGCCGGGGCGCTCCATGATTTCCTTCACCCAGCGATTGACTTGTTCATATTCGTCGATCGAAAGGAAGGCCTTGGCATCGTTGTAGATGTGTCCGGTGGTGAAGGGGGCGAGCCACGGGAAATTGGCCATATCGGCGATTGTGTAATCATCGCCGGCGAGGAAGCGCGATTCAGCCAGACGCTTGTCGGCAACGTCGAAGATCCGCTTTGTCTCCATCGCATAGCGATTAATCGCATATTCGAACTTTTCCGGCGCATAGGCGTAGAAATGGCCAAAGCCGCCGCCGATAAATGGACCGGTGCCGATCTGCCATGTAAGCCAGCTGAGTGTTTCCGCGCGAGCAGCAGGGTCTGTGGGCAGGAACTCCCCAAATTTCTCCGCCAGATGGATGAGGATCGCTCCCGATTCAAAGATACGAAACGGTCTGTCGCCGCTGCGATCAACTAGCGCAGGGATCTTTGAATTTGGATTTATCGCTACAAATCCGCTGGCGAACTGTTCGCCCGCACCGATATTCACCGTCCAGGCGTCATATTCGGCACCTGTGTGACCCAATTCGAGTAGCTCCTCGAACATGATCGTCACTTTCACGCCGTTAGGGGTAGCTAGTGAGTAAAGCTGGAAGGGGTGTTCGCCGACGGGCAGTTCCTTCTCTTCGCGCACACCCGCAGTTGGGCGGTTGATACCCGGCAAGCGTCCGCCATTTTCACTGTCATATTTCCAGACCTTGGGCGGGGTATAAGTGGCGTCGGCCATATATTAATCCTTGGAGCAGAGGGGAAAGGTAGTCGTGTAAAGGAAACTGGGTTTTTAATGGGCACTTAGCAAGGGCTTCTTGTGCTAGGTTGCGTCATTTCTGTTTGCAGACACGAAACTAGATCTTGCGCTGCGTATCCTTTAAGGATACTCATGCTGGCATGCATTTGGCAGGACTCAAGATTCGTCAATGGCGTGAAAGCCGCAATCCGCCCCTTTCTGCAGAGGAGTTCGGGGAGAAATTTGGCGATCCATGGCCCAGCAGAACTATCTATGGATGGGAGGCCAAGGGAAAAATTGCGCGCGCGCCCGTGCAAACGAGGCTCGCCGAAATGGGTATCTGCACCTTGGAAGATTGGCTCGAACCTGCGCCCGAAAGCGGCGAGCTGGCATCGGCTAAGGGCGCGCAGCCGCGCAGGCGTTCTACTTCGCATGGCAAGGGGCAGCATCCCTTTTATAATTTGAGAAACCATGGATTTGTGCGGGTCGCGACCTGCACACCGAAGTCAAAGAGTGCCGATGTGGGTGCCAATAGTGCTGCGATCCTGGTTGAGGCCGAGCGTGCCCATCAGGCCGGTGCGGATGTAGCCATCTTTCCCGAGCTTTGTATATCGTCATATGCAATAGACGACTTGCATATGCAGCATGCATTGCTCGATGCGGCAGAGGACGCCATAGGCGAAATCGTACAGGTAAGTTCAAGAATAGATCCCGTCTTGCTGGTCGGTGCGCCGCTGCGGTACAATGGCAGGATATATAACTGTGCCATTGCAATTGCACACGGGAGCTTGCTTGGTGTTATCCCGAAAAGCTACTTGCCCAATTATCGCGAATATTATGAGAAGCGCTGGTTTGCGCACGGCCGCAAGATCGTGGACAAGGAGATCTCGGTAGGTGGCGCGAAGGTCCCCTTTGGTCGTGACCTGATCTTTGCCGCGCAGAACCTTCCAGGCTTCAAGCTGTTCGTTGAGATTTGTGAGGATATCTGGTCGCCGGCTCCACCCTCGACCAAAGGCGCGCTCGCAGGCGCTACAGTGATTGCAAACCTCTCTGCATCCAACATAACCATCGGCAAATCTGACGAGCGGCATATGCTTTGCCGTGCGCAATCGGCCAGTGCGGTTTGCGCCTATGCCTATTCGGCCAGCGGGCATGGCGAAAGCACTACCGATGTGGCCTGGGACGGGCAGAGCATGATTTACGAGCTTGGCGACCTCTTGGCAGACAGCGCGCGCTTTAGTCTCGATCCAGAAGTAACCATCGCAGATATCGATTGCGACCGTATCATCGCAGAGCGCATGAGGATGCAGACCTTCAATGACGCGGCAGAGGCAGAAGGAAGGTTGGAAGATAGCTACCGCGAAGTGACCTTCATGCTGCGCGAAGGGCATGAGGATCGAGGTCTGATTCGTCCGATCCGGCGCTTCCCTTTCGTCCCCAATCGCCAGCACAAGCTGGATGAGGATTGCTACGAAGCATTTAATATCCAGGTCGACGGATTGATGCGCCGCCTAGAGGCTACCAATGCGAAGAGTATGGTGATTGGCATATCGGGCGGACTCGATTCCACTCACGCGCTGATCGTGGCGGCCAAATGCTGCGATAGACTGGGCCTTCCGCGCAGTATCATCCGGGGATACACGATGCCCGGGTTTGCAACTTCGGAACATACAAAATCGAATGCCTGGAAGTTGATGAAGGCACTGCGCATTACTGCGGAAGAGATCGATATACCCCCTGCGGCGCAGCGAATGCTGGAGGATATGCGTCATCCCTTTGCCGAGGGAGAGCCAGTGCATGATGTTACCTTCGAGAATGTTCAGGCGGGGCTGCGCACTGACTACCTTTTCCGCCTGGCGGGTCACCATGCGGGCTTTGTGATCGGGACCGGTGATCTTTCCGAACTCGCGCTTGGCTGGTGCACCTATGGTGTGGGCGACCAGATGAGCCACTATGCGGTGAATGGCGGCGTACCCAAGACGCTGATCCAATATCTGATCCGCTGGTGCACCCGCACCGACCAGTTCGACGCGGCGACTGACGAAATACTTGAAGCGATCCTGGAGACTGAGATTTCGCCGGAACTGGTGCCGCCGGGCGAGGGTGGTGAGATCCAGAGCACAGAGAGCATTATCGGACCCTATGAGCTGAACGACTTCTTCCTCCATCATACGATCCGTTGGGGGCAGCGGCCCAGCAAGATCGCATTTATGGCCTGGCATGCCTGGCACGATTCTGCCCATGGCCTGTGGCCCGCGGAATTCCCTGATGCGAAGAAAAACGAATATGATCTCGCTACTATTGTGCGCTGGCAGGAGAATTTCATCCGGCGCTTCTTTGCATTCAGTCAATTCAAGCGCAGCGCGATTCCCAATGGTCCAAAGGTTAGCGCGGGTGGCGCGCTATCCCCGCGCGGTGACTGGCGCGCGCCGTCTGATGCGGTGGCAAATGTTTGGCTCGATGAATTGAAAAAGTCGCTTCCTGACAAGCCTTAGCCGTCCTGGTTTGGCAGTTTCCTCCCATTGGCGTTACAAAGGGCGCACTTGTGGGGAGGGCACAATGCAACGATGGCGCAATTGGATTGGTGCTTTAGGCGCAGCCGGCATCTTGCTGACAGCGGTGTTTGGTACTGCTGCGCAGGCGCAGTTCGGGCGGATCGTTCCCCGCGATGTCCAAAATGTGATGAACGACGCGCAAGGCAGCGACGAAGGGTGCGGTGAGGGAGAGAAAAAGACCGCCGGAGGCCGGGTGTTGGGCGGCATATTCGGGCGCAGCGCGCGTCGCGCCGCCAACCAGAGCGGAGTGAGCCGGTGGGTGCCCGTCTCAACCTATTCCGACCAGATCAGCGAAAGCATCGCATGCCAATTGGACCCTGAAGAGCAGGCCCAGGCGGCCGATGCAACATTGCGCGCAACTCGCAGCGATCAATATGCAGGCGAGGGCGAAGAAGGCATGCCGCAGGTGGGCTCGACCGCGTCGTGGCAATCCGAAACACGCGACGATGTTTCGGGCACATCCACTGTGACGGCTCGCGAAGAGACCGAAGGCGAACTGGATTGCATCACAGTGACTGATGTTATCATCGTGCGCGGCGAGGAAACCAAGGCCGACAAGCGAATGTGTCGCCCGCCAGGCTCACGCCGATATTCTATCGTCGCATGACAAGGCTTACCAAAATAGGCCTGCTGCCAGCCGCATTGCTATTGCTTGTGGGCGCAAAACTCGATCCCGAAAATCCTACCTGCCCGATGGAACCTAATTGGGGGCCTGACAGTGCGATGATACTGGCGTCTGCCGATCGTGATGGAAAGCGCGTGTTGCTGGCAGAGGGCATTATCGATGCAGGCCTGCCCGAAAGGCTGCGCAAGGCCATAGATGAGGACGAGATGATCGAAGAGATCTGGATTCGTTCGCGCGGTGGCGATGCCCGGGCCGGCAATGCAGCCGGGAAGGTCATTCGATCCTTTCCCGGGATGCTGACGCGGATACCCAGCGGGTGGGTATGCTTTTCTGCCTGCAACTTCGTGTTCATGGGCGGAGACAGGCGCAAGGTTGATGACGGCGGCGTGTTCATGGTCCACATGTTCACGCATACTGACCAGCGTGACGTGATTGATATGGCAGTGGATGGCGGCACTAAGGATACTGTCCAGTTGATCGGTGACATCGAGCAGTCATCAGCTTTGCTGGCGAGTGAGGATAATGACTTTCTGATCCGCATGGGTATCAGCCGAAAGCTACTTACCGAAATCATGTACCAGCAAAGCGCAACTAGCGGGGAAAAGCTCAAAGGATCGCGTTACTGCCTAAGCCAGAAAGAGGCAGTCGAATATAACGTCATGCCGATAGAGCGCCCTGCCTGATTGCTGTCGTTTGTATATTAACGACATTCTTGCCGTCGGACTTGCGTTCGCCGCGTGGCTGGCTAGCTTGCATCGGGGGCGGTCGCATAATGTGGGAGAAGTTATGGCGACCAGTGCGCGTGGGGGCGGTCTGATCTTGTCACAAAGCAGGCGACTGCGCCTGTTCACTCTATTCATTCTTTATGTCGGTCAGGGCCTGCCAATCGGGCTTAGCTGGTTTGCCATTCCCGCCTGGATGGCGGCTAATGGTGCGCCCGCGGCAGATGTGGGCTCGGTTCTCGCGCTCACCGCGCTCCCATGGTCGCTGAAGCTGGTCAACGGCTTCTTCATGGATCGCTATACTTTCCTCCCGATGGGTCGCAGGCGCATCTGGCTGATCGGCGCGCAAATGGCGATGATCGGCGTCCTTCTTGCTGCCGTATTCATGAATCCAAGCGTTGGCGATGTATTCCTGCTTGGAGCAGTCGGCTTTGCGCTCAATGTTGCAACCACTTTCCAGGATGTCGCGGTCGACGGTCTTGCAGTCGATATCATGGAGGAAGATGAGCGCGCGCGCGGCAGTGGCATGATGTTTGGCGGCCAATCGATTGGTATCGCCTCGGGGACTGCAGCGACAGGTGCCGTCATCGGCGCCTATGGCGCGCCTGCCGCCTATACCATTGTCGGTGGTCTGATTTTCGTCCTGTGCGTTTATATCGCCAGCTTCAATGAGCGCGAAGGTGAACGTCGGATGCCATGGCGCAAGGGCGTGGCGGATGC
>DMWU01000261.1 GCA_003483125.1 Erythrobacter sp.
ATTTCAACAATTTGATCTTTAAGATTTTCTTTGTGATAGCTCATATTAAGTCAATATATAAGTAAATGTTGACTAAGTAAACATTAGTATATAAGATGTTAACTAAGTAAACATTAGTAGAGGATACAACACAAATGTCTGAGATTAACAATCAATACATAAAATTATTTCAAACTGTCTGCGACGCGCCAATTAATGCGCCCGTGGAAGCCTTTAATCTGCATGACTGGGTTTTTACGTTATCCGATAAGGACTACCAGACCACCGCGAGGGGGCATATTGGGGCTGGATCAAGCATCCACACAGATGGCACACAAACATCGGTCAACGTAGAAAGTGTGGGAGGCAACCTGTTAGTCCAACACTATGTTGCAGAAGTAAAACAACCTGATTACGTCAAGATGGTGTCGTTCTCTGATCTCTGGCTCATGAAGTTGGTGCACGTGGTCGTCAAGGTGACGTGGGAGATGCAACTCATTTCAGTTTCCGAGAATGAATGTAAGTTTCAAAATACGGTATTGGTAGAACATCCTCATTTCATTATGAAAATTTTGTCAGCTTTAGCATTGGGCGGTTTTTTCGTGCGAAAGCATAATGAAGAAGAAACACCTTTATTTGCTCAAAACTTATATGAAAGAACATTTAAAGGAAGTGAAGATTAGGGGTCGGGTTAATTCCACTCTGTTACTGTGAAGTGACCTATCAATGAAAGTACAGGGCGGCTGTCATTGCAGGGCTGTGCGGTTTGAAGCAGAAATTCCAGGCCATGTAGAGTTGCTGCAATGCAATTGCTCGATCTGCACCCCCTCAGGTTATCTCCATTGCATAGTCCCACATGAGGATTTCTTACTGCTGAGTGCAAAGGACGTCCTCACTTCATATCGGTTCGGTACAGGGCAGGCTGAGCATCTTTTTTGCAAGATTTGCGGCATAAAGAGCTTTTACCAACCACGGTCTCACCCCGACTGCTGGAGTATCCAATTTGCGTGTCTAGATCCTGACCATGGGATCGCCTCCAGGATAGTTACCTTTGATGGCCAGAACTGGGAGAATGCGAGCAAAAATCTCGGCTGAATTACAATGCTTTGATCTGGATAAAACCAGCTTTAAGGCTGTGGTTTACCCGGTACTAACCTTTTGGCGGTAATCGCCTGTGTGTGGGTAACAAGAACGCATATTCTGACCTCATGGCTGAGGAGATCAGCGCGCCCGATGTAATCGGGCTACGTGGTCCCAGGGATGCGCGCTGGGCAAAATTGCGCAGTTTGCAGTTTAGCGCCACGGCTCGCTTTGCGCTCTCGCGATTGCTCGGCCACTTGATCTTTGGTGTCCTCGTGGCCGCAATATTCTACCCTGCGATCGAGATCCAATGGCTATCGCTTTGGGTGGCCTCCATCGGCATCGTGTCTATCAGTAGCTTTCTGATCGACCGCAAGCTCGATAGTCTCGACCATCGCAGCCTTACGAATGAGGAATTCAACAGCGTAGCAGCGAGGTCGATACTGGCGGGTGCGATATGGTCCGTTCCGATCCTTTTCTTCGCCCCGCTTGGCAACATTGAAGACCTTTTGACCCTGTGGCTTGTCATGTCCGTAATGGCCATGCTCCCCACTTTGCTCGCTGTAGCGACACCCCTAGGCAACATTGCATTCTTGGCCACTACCGGTATCGCCGCGGTCGTAGGATTCGTTCGTCTCGACCTGATCGAAGTTGCCGTAGTTGCGATGCTCTTCCAGTTCCTATCAGCGCTTGGGAATGTCGAGATCGCTCGCACTTACCTGGCGGCAAAGCTGGCTCAGATGGGCGTCGCTGAAAAGGAAGAGGTCGTCTCGCTCTTGTTGCGCGAAAATCAGGAGAACGAGGCGGATTGGCTTTGGCAGGTGGACACATTGAGGCGTGTACGCTCTGTGTCACCACGTTTTGCATTCGCTCTTGGCTGTGATCAGAAGGAGGCAGAAGGCAAGCCGCTGCTTGACCTGATTGCCGGGTCAGCGGAATCGTCCTCCACTGTAAACAACAGCATTCGCGAACTGTCCGAAAGCTTGAAAAGTCGGCAGAACTTCTCAAATCTGGTTGTGAAAGTCGAGATAGGCGGAGAGGCGCGCTGCTGGCAGTTGTCGGGTACGCCAATCATCAATGAATATGGCGTCTTTGTTGGCTTTAGGGGCGTTGGTTCGGATGTTACCGAGCAGCGCAAGTCTTCGGAAAAGATCGCATATCTTGCTCGATACGACACGCTCACATCGCTCCCAAATCGCCTCCAACTGACCGAGGCCTTGGGCGATGCGCTGGCATATGCGGAAAACTGGCGAACGCGTTGCGCGTTCATGATGGTCGATCTCGACAGGTTCAAGGCAGTCAACGATACGCTGGGCCACCTTGTGGGAGACAAGCTGCTGGCTCAGGTTTCCTTGCGGCTCAAGTCGCTCATGGGTGAAGGACAGATGTGCGGTCGTCTGGGTGGCGACGAGTTCGCGATTGTTATGAACGATGCCAGCGATGGCAAGGTGATCCGTGATCTTGCACTGACCGTGATAGAGCGGCTTTCAGAGCCCTACACGGTCGACAATCATACGCTTTATGTTGGCGCGAGCGTAGGATCGGCCATGGGTCCGCGCGATGGCAAAAGCGTCGAAGAGATAATGCGCAATGCCGACCTGGCACTTTACCGGGCAAAAGATGGTGGCGGTGGCGAGCATCGCCAATTCGAACCCGCGCTACACGCTGTGGCCGAAGAGCGCCGGCGCCTTGAGGATGCACTTCGCAGTGCATTGGATCGCGACGAGTTGCTACTCCAGTTCCAGCCTGTTGTGAGCGCGGATACGGGAGAACTCGTCAGTTTCGAGGCTCTTGTTCGGTGGCAAAGTTCAGAGTTGGGTTTTGTCAGCCCGGCCAAGTTCATTCCTCTTGCGGAGGATACTCGTCAGATCATCGAGATCGGACGCTGGGTATTGCAGAACGCATGCATGGAGGCGCGTAATTGGCCTGATCATGTGAAGGTGAATATCAACGTTTCACCGGAGCAGCTGCTTGAGCCCACCTTTACCGACGAAGTTGTCTCGGCTCTGGCAAGCACGGGATTGCGGCCCGAAAGGCTGGAGATAGAAGTTACCGAAAGCATATTCCTTCGAGATGCAAGCGTGGCGCGCGCAGCGCTTGAGCAGATCATGGCGCTAGGCTGTAGCGTTGCGATGGATGACTTCGGTACTGGCTATTCTTCGCTCGGCTACCTGCGCAAACTGCATTTCTCGACCATTAAAGTCGATCGCAGTTTTGTTGAGGGTGCCGTGCAGGGCAACCCGGAAAGCCTCGCGATCATTCGTGCCGTGGTGGCTATGGCGCAAAGCCTAGACATGAGCACAACCGCAGAAGGTGTTGAGACTCAGGAACAGGCTGAGCTCGTCAGAAGCCTGGGATGCGACAAGATCCAGGGTTATCATTTTGGTCGCCCGATGAGCGCATTGGATGCGCGCAGCATCTTCAGCCCCAGCGACTATCGGAAAGAGGCCTAAAGTCTCTCGAAGCTAGGCCTCAAGCAGCGCCCCGAGGGCATTCTCGAACAGGCCGCGGCCATCACTACTTCCATGCTCTGGTTCGATCGCCCGTTCGGGGTGTGGCATCATGCCCAGCACGTTGCCCTGATCGTTTATGATGCCAGCAATGTCATTGCGAGAGCCATTGCATGGCTCAGCATAGCGGAATGCAATGCGACCTTCGCTTTCCAACTGGTTTAGCGTGTCCTCGTTGGCAAAGAAGTTGCCGTCATGATGGGCGACAGGGATATTGATAGTTTCGCCCTGCTCATAGCCGCCTGTGAAGAGAGTCTGGCTGTTCTCAACCGTGAGCGGCACCGTCCGACATATAAAATTCTGGCTAGCGTTTCGCATCAACGCCCCTGGCAACAGGCCAGTTTCCGTGAGTACCTGGAACCCGTTGCATACGCCCAGTACGGGAACGCCGCGCCCGGCCGCGCTGATAACGGACTTCATGATCGGGCTGCGTGCAGCCATTGCGCCAGAGCGGAGATAATCGCCGTAGGAAAACCCGCCGGGTAGCGCGATGAAATCGAGCCCATCGGGTAATTCGCTATCGCCATGCCACAACCTCAACGGCTCGCGGCCTGAAACCTTTTCGATCGCTACCGCCATGTCGCGGTCGCAATTGGAACCCGGGAACGTGATTACAGCAGCGCCAAATCCCATGGTTGAGGCTCCTTCGACTAAAGCTTTTCGATCGAGTAATCCTCGATCACCATATTGGCCAGCAATTGGCGGCACATCGTGTCGAGGTCTTCGTTGCTTGTGCTTTCGGCAACATCGAGTTCGACAACCCGGCCAATGCGTACATCTTCGACACCAGCAAATCCCAGCCCTTCAAGAGCGTGGTGCACAGCGCGCCCCTGTGGATCAAGGACACCCGGCTTTAGCCGAACCAGGACACGAACTTTCATGTGCATTTCCTTGTATTGCGTTTGGGCCCAGACGCTTAGGCTGCGCCTATAGCGCCGATTTCAGCAATCGCAATCGGATTGAAGGACTTGCCCACTGTAACGACGAGGCAGTGCTATGCTTCTTCGCGCGGCAGCACCAGCAATTCGACGGCTTGGTCGATATCGAGATATTGAGACGCAACCCTCAATAAATCTTCGGGAGTCAATTCTCGCGCAGTATGTAGCGCATACCGTTTTCAAGCACGCCGAAGTGGAATTCGGGATCGACCGGGATGTCGCTCTCTTCAAACGCCCATATCGGTTCGGGAGTAGGCGCCGTGTCTTCAGCATTAACTGGCGCGGCGCAGAGCGCGGCAACAACTGCAATACACTTTAGAGCTCTCATCATTGCGTGCTGAACCATACCAGCGATCATGACAAGCGGATGAAACGATAGGATGGCGGCAGGACCGTCACTATTTCTTGGGTTTGGGAGAACCACGCAACCGGCTGCGATGCGAAGAAAGGTCGAGAACTTCCCCCGGCTCCGTCTCTTCATTCTGTAGCAAGCCTAGACGCCGTGCGACCTCACGATATGCTTCCTCTTCGCCACCCAGGTCCCGGCGGAAGCGATCCTTATCGAGCTTTTCGCCCGTGTTCATGTCCCAAAGGCGGCAGCCATCCGGGCTTATCTCGTCAGCCAGGATAACGCGGCTGAAATCGCCCTCGAAAATGCGCCCGAATTCCAGCTTGAAGTCGATCAGGCGAATATCGATCGCGGCGAACATACCGCACATGAAATCATTGATGCGGATCGCCATGGAGGCGATGTCCTGCATTTCTTCGGCTGATGCCCAATTGAAGCAGGCGATATGTTCCTCGGCAATCAGGGGATCACCCAAGGAATCATCCTTGTAGTAATATTCGATCAGCGTGTGGGGCAATTGCTCGCCCTCCGGAATACCGAGACGCTTGGAGATTGATCCCGCTGCGACATTACGCAGTACGACTTCAATCGGAATGATTTCAACCTGACGAACCAATTGCTCACGCATATTCAGGCGACGGATGAAGTGGGTTGGAATGCCAATATGCGCGAGACGGGTGAATACATGTTCGCTAATGCGATTATTGATCACACCTTTGCCGTTGATCGTGCCTTTCTTCTCGGCATTGAATGCGGTCGCATCATCCTTGAAATACTGAATCAGAGTGCCAGGTTCGGGGCCTTCGTATAGGACTTTAGCCTTGCCTTCATAAATTTGGCGACGACGCGACATAATTTGATTCCTGCTGCAAGAACGCGTCGCCCCGGCTTGGCGGACGAACATTTCGTCGCTGCGCCGGGGCGTTGATCGTTTCATACCGCTATTGGCGCGCCAAGGCAATCAAAGCCGCTTTTGCGACCAAATTAGGTATTGAGCTGCATCAAATTATTATTAATCAGTATTTTACGGCAATTTCATCTAGATTGATTGCTTTGTTCTATGGGGTGCGGTGAATCTATTAGGAGTAAATATGAGAGTTATATTCTTCGCAGCCATGCTTGCATTCGGCGGCGTCGCCAATGCAAGCGAACCCACTTCGCATGAGCAGATCGAGACTGTTGTCTAGAAATACCTGGATGGCACACAATTCGGAAAGCCCGAGTTAGTGGACGAGGCATTCCTGCCAAGCCTTGAAGTTCAGAGGCTTGATGAGGATGGATCACTACGCCGGAGGCTTGGCCCCGAATATATCGAGCGAATCAATCCTGGTGTAGAAACCCCCCGCTATGGTCGTATAGTGAGCATCGATGTCACGGATACTGCGGCGATGGTGAAGGTCGAGATCGAATGGAACGCCGCATCTAGACCGATCACATGCTGCTGTTGAAGGTCGAAGGAAACTGACAAATTTCCAACAAGATTACGACCTAGAGAGATCGATAATTTAGCGTTTCTATGCCAAACTCGCTATCTGTCGGCAGTTGGACAAGCGTAGCGAATATTGAAACAACTTCCCCAAGATTTTTATGCGGGCGATCTCTTTGGAGAGATCTACCAGGCTGAGGCCGAGCCAGAGAAAGCTCGGCCTAGCCACTATATTCCCGGCCTGGTCGTTTGCGCGACAGCCGCGCTCGCGGCAGCCTGGTTGGCAGAACATTACGCATTCCCGTTAATTCTACTAGGCTTGTTGATCGGCCTCGCGCTCAGCTTCGTGTCTGAAGATAAGCGTACGCATCTTGGCCTTGATTTCGCCTCGCGCGAATGTTTGCGGGCGGGAATCGTATTGTTGGGATTGCAGGTCACCCTGGCGCAAGTAATGGCGCTGGGATGGCTTTCCTTTCTCGCTCTATTGGCTGTGATGACTGCCGCATTGTTGGCGGGTATCGCCACTTCGCTGGCGGTTGGCGAGGGCCGCGAGGCTGGTGTTCTTGCGGGCGGAGCCACTGCTATATGCGGGGCATCGGCCGCTCTAGCGATCTATGGCGTTATCGGGCAGTCGCGGCTCAACCAAACACGCTTTTCGATCACGCTGGTAGGAGTGGCGCTGGCAAGTGCGGTCGCGATGACAATCTACCCAGTCCTGGCTCGCATTCTTGGATTGGATGACGCGCAGGCAGGCTTTTTGATCGGATCATCCGTGCATGATGTCGCGCAGGCCATTGGCGGCGGCTTCAGCTTTTCCGATGCAGCTGGTGAGGATGCCACAATCATTAAGTTGGCTCGCGTTGCAATGCTTGCCCCGGTGGTTGGCCTAGTTGCCTTGTGGATCGGAAAAGAGAAGGGTCTTGATGCACAGTCGCCTCGTTGGAAAGCGATTGCACTCCCCTGGTTTATTGTGGGTTTCCTGCTGCTTGTTGGGTTGAGTAGCACCGTGGCGATACCTGAGGCGATGAAAGACTCAGGACTGGTTGCGTCAAAGACCTTGCTGCTCCTGGCCGTAACGGCCGCTGCAATGCGATCTCGCATGGGCCTGATACTCGAGGCAGGTTGGAGACCGCTCTTGCCTGTATTTGCCGCAACCACAGCCTCGTTTGTTGTCTCGTTGGCAATGGTGTTATTGGTGCTTAGGTGATTCTGGCGCGACGTGGACTTGACGGTGCCAAACAATGAAATTTGCGAAGGGGTATTCAATGTTCCGTAAGGCATTCACCGAGCATCCAGCATCGGTTGGGGAGACATATTGGCAGCATTTCCGGCATGCTAATTCTTTCGGCATTCGGATGGTTATTGGCGGTTTTGCCTGCATGTTGCATGCTTTCCTGCCTTTCCTTTTTGTGAAGACCGGCAGCAATCAGATTTCTACCTTGCACGATCAGATGATTGTCAACCGCACAAAATTCCCGCAGCCGCTTGATTTCGTGATTTGATAGCGGAATTGCGTAAAGTATTGTTTCGCCGTAGGAATCCGGTCTCTTGGCCAATCGATAGCGCGAAAGAGAATGGTGCCCAGGGGCGGGATCGAACCACCGACACTACGATTTTCAGTCGTATGCTCTACCAACTGAGCTACCTGGGCATTGCCTCGGCGACGGCTGGAAAACAACCGGCGAGCGAGTGAGAGCGCGCCTATGGCGAAGCCTTGCGCGCTTGGCAAGGGGGAATTGCCCTAAAGCTGTTCAGTCACCATCCTCGCGCACGATTTTACCGGCGATTTCTTCCGGACTGGCCGGCCTGCCGGGCACAGCATAACCGTCTCCGAACCATTTGGCCAAGTCGCGATCTTTGCATCGACTGGAGCAGAAAGGTGCGTATTTCGCGCTGCGCGGCTTTTTGCAGATAGGGCAGCGTTTGGATGAGGTTTTGTCGCTCATAAGGGCACCGCCTGCGCGAATCCGCCCTCCAGCGCAAGAGCCGGATCAGTAGCAATCCTCACTTCGCGGCCTGTGCGCCGCCCCAATTCCTCGATCCAGCTTTCCTTCAGCTTTGACTTGATCACAGGGTGGACTGTCAGGAGCAATGCACCCGGGCCTTCCACCGCTTCCGCCTGGCGGATGACGAAGCGTGCCGCTGCAGCTGCACGCGAATATGCCAACCGGTGGAGGAGCGATGGTCCCTCAAGTCGCGCTACGATTTGGACAAAGCCAAACCCGTTCATCGCGGTGCGTTCATGCGGAAATTCGGAAAGCGCCGCTTCTAGTGACCCGTCCACTTGGCGCCTGTCGCTCTTTTCGGGGATTGTTGGGAAATCAATGCCAATCGAACCACCTAGATCGAATTGGCGAATGCCCTTCGTAATGACCGGAATAGCGGCCAAGGCGAGTTCTTTCGGAGAACCTTCACCATCAATGTCGATCAATGTCATTGCAGGCGTCACGCTGAATATGAGCGATCCTCCTGAGAAATCGAGCTCCGCCTGCATGGATGAGTGCCAGACCTCTTCCCAAAGGCCCAAAGGGAAGCGCGTTACCTCTCTTGCGTTGGAAAGCGGGGCAAGGGGCGTTTCCATGCGTTGCTTCTCAGCGGTTGCAAGCCGACCTTGTGCCCGCTTCAAGCGGCCTCGCTCCGCGATGGGTGCGCGCGTAAGCACTATATCGACTTCGGAGCCTTCGCTGGTTGAACCTGGTACGCGATCAAGGAGGACCTCAGTGCCCGCGTCGGTCTCTGCGAGCGCCCGATTCGAACCCTTGATCCGCGATATCAGCCGTGCACGTAGCTGTTGGCCCGCAAAGGCTTCACCCGGCCAATGGAGCTTCGCAGCCAGAACTTTCTCACCCTCACACAATAGTGCGCGGTCTTCCCCAATACCTTGCTCGATAAGCCACTTAGCCAATTTCAAAGCCTGCCGATTTGAGTAAAGCTCGTGTCTCGTAGAGTGGAAGGCCCACGACACCCGAATGGCTGCCGTCGATCCGCTGGATCAGCCCCTCAGCGCCACCCTGGATCGCATATCCCCCAGCTTTGCCGTGCCATTCGCCGCTGGCGATGTATGCATCGATCTCCTCATTCGAGAGCCGCTTGAATCGAACCGTTGTTTCATTCAGTCGATCGCGCATTGATCCATCGGGGTATTTCAGCGCAATCGCCGACAACACGCGATGCCGCCTGCCCGAAAGCAGCTGCAGGCACTGCCGTGCGGTTGCCTCATCTTCTGCCTTTGGAAGGATGCGATGTCCGGCTGCAACGACCGTATCCCCCGCCAATACATAGCCGTCGGCATTGACTGCCAAGGCCTTCTCTCTCGCCATGCGAAAGGCATAGTCGCGCGGACTTTCACCCGCAGCCGGTGTCTCATCGATTTCGGCGGGAGATACTTCGGCAGGCTCAATACCGAGGCGCGAAAGCAACTCGCGCCTTCGCGGGCTTGCGGATGCAAGGATCAGTTCGGGCGCGCTCATCTATGCGCCGCGCGCTTATTGCGGGCCAGAGCCGCCCCGGCCTGGCATGAAGCGATAAGTGATGCGCGCCTTTGTGAGGTCATAGGGCGTAAGTTCGCAAAGGACCTCGTCCCCTACAAGCACCCGGATACGATTCTTGCGCATTTTGCCGGCTGTATGGCCAAGCACCTCATGACCATTCTCGAGCTCGACCCGGAACATCGCGTTGGGCAGCAATTCCACCACCTTGCCGCGCATTTCGAGGAGTTCTTCTTTAGCCATGTAGGTCCTTAACGCTCAGATTTGCTTACGCTTGGCCGCGCCCTTTAGCTGCGACTTGCGCAAAAGGAAAGCCTTACAACTGCCTTGCAGCCTAACAATTCCGCCACTTGCGCGCGCTGATCGCAGCGTGCTGGTGCAATTTGTTACATTTCAACCACTTGCAGGAAGGGCATAATTTGCGAAGGTAGAAGGGTGAAGTTTCGCGCCGGATATTCAATTTTGCCGCTGATTGCCACGGCCTGTTTCCCTAGTTCCGCACTGGGGCAAGAGCGTGTGGAGGAAGCCACTTCGCAGGATGAAGAGATCATCGTCCAGAGCGTTCGGATCCGTGGGTCACTAGATGTGGCGCAGGCGCCGATTGTCGAGCTGGATGAGGCTGACATTACCGCCCTGGGCGCATCTTCGGTAGAAGAAATGTTAGAGGCTATCGCGCCACAAACCGGCTCCGCACGCGGGCGGGGCGGCGGCGGTCGTCCGATCATTCTCGTCAATGGCCTGCGGATAGGTAGCTTCAGAGAGCTTCGCTCCTACCCGCCAGAGGCTATTCGCAAGGTAGAGGTTCTTCCAGAAGAGGTAGCGCAGAAGTTTGGTTTCGCGCCCGATCGCAGGGTCGTCAATATCATCCAGAAGGAGAAGTATAGCAGCAGAGAGATTGAGCGGGAGCTGGATGGGCCGGACCGCGGCGCGTCACTGC
>DMWU01000144.1:0-7712 GCA_003483125.1 Erythrobacter sp.
TCATCTTGGAGTATGGCGGACGCCGGCGGATTGGCATCGACAAGCCCATTGAAATAGTCGAAACCGCGCCCGGAGCGGTGGCCAACTATGTACTACCGATCGTCGCCCTGGTGATGCTGGTTCTGGCACTATGGCCCGAGAAGAATGCTGAAGCCTAGAGACCGCCCGGTTTGGTCTTGATATTGAGTTGGCCTTTCAGACCGGCCACACGATGCACTGCGATTTCCTGATATTCCGGTGACATGATCATCGTCTGCATCGCTTTAAGCGATGGATATTCTGCTAGGGCCACCATGTCCCACTGCTCTTCGATTTCGCCAAGCATGAGGCCTGTGACAGCGCCCCCATATCGCGGTCTGCCGCCGACCCGCTCTAGGCATGTAGTGACCGAGGCAGCGTAAATCGCATAGGCTTTGGCCCCGCTCAGGTCGGTCTCACGGCCATCCGGATACTCTGCCTTGTCCTTGAATTTGAGGAGGTTGACCATGACGAAGGGTCCATCATCTTCATCTCCGAAAAATTGCCTGATCCGCTCACTCGACGGATTGACCTGATTGACGATTTGCATTTTCTACTCCCTCCTATTCGACCCAGGCGCCGCGCGATTTGTATCCACAACGCGGAACCCGATATGATCCGTGCCAAGGCCACGCTCCTGGAATTGCCGCGCGGCAGGGCGATAACGGGCGCAATAATTGGCGGCACACAGGAACGAGCCACCCTTGATCACACCAACCTGTTCCATTGCGTCGGCGCGTTCGCCTTCAGTCGAAGTCCACTCCCAGACATTACCAATCATGTCGTACAGGCCGAAGGCGTTGGGCTCGAAGCAACCCACCGGAGCGCGCGAGGTAAACCCGTCTTCGCCCAGATCCTTCGACGGGAATACGCCCTGAAAATAATTCGCTAGTGGCTTGCCGGAAGCGTCTTTCGGCTCAGGCAGGCTGTCCGACCCGCCTCTAGCCGCATATTCCCATTGCTCTTCGCTTGGCAGGCTCATTCCGGTCCATTCGGCGTATGCCAGCGCGTCATCATATGCGATTTGGACTACCGGATCCTGCGCTCTCCCTTCGATCGAAGAGCCCGGACCGTTCGGTATGCGCCACTGTGCCCCTACTGTCCACGCCCACCAACTTGGGTCTTCATGCGTTGGCAACTTGAAGGTTGCCGAGCCGGCTTGATTCATCTCTGGGGGCGCACCGGGAATAGCGGGCGGCTCTCGCTCCGCCAATGTTACATAGCCGGTGTCGAGGATGAAATCCGCAAACTGTGAATTGGTTATCTCCGTGTTTGAGATCCAGAAGCCCGGAACCTGCACTTCGCGCGGTGGGCCTTCCTCGGGATAACGGGGATCCTCGCCCATGAAGAATTCGCCGCCCTCAACCCAGACCATTCCGCCGAGGCTGGAGATGCCACCGCATTCCCGAGCAGCTCGTTCTTGTGCCTCGCCGCCGCCTTGTACCGAGCAGCCGGAAAAGAGGAACAGAGTCAGGACGAGCGCGCGCATCAGTCGTCGATCTGATCCAGAATATCTTGCAGCAGTTGCTTGATCGCCTCAATCGTCTTTCTTTTCGAAAGTTCCTCGTCCTGTCGGAAGAGACGCCAGCTATCGAAACTGGTCGAAAGAAGAATAGCTCGCGTGCGTTGCTCGTCATTGCGAACACGATTGGGCAGGATCGCGTAGAGAGCCTTGTGCTCTGCCTTGAGTAGTCGACGATAACTCTCCATCAGCGTAGGCGAACGGAAACGCTGGATACTGGTAGAAACACGGAAAGGAGCAATTTCTTCGTAGAACTTGGCTCTGCGTTCTACCAATTCGCCCAATTGCTCTCGCCAGTCCGAAGACTTGTACGGTTCGCGGAGTTTCGGCTCGTAAGCTTCGGTCAGGATCGCATCCATTTCGCGGTAGAGGCTTTCCTTCTCGTCGAAATGACGGAAGACCGAGCGCAGGCCTACGCCCGCCCTCTCGGCGACCCTGGCCGCGCTGGGATCGATATCTCCCTCCACGATAAGATCCATCATAGCGCGAATGATCGCGCGTCGGCTGGCGCGGCTCCGCTCGCGCCTACCGTCGGTGTGTGGCTTCTCACCCTCTATCGTACTTCTGACTGCTACAGATTTGCGCGCCATTGATTGTCCTCAAATATTGTCTTGCCCAGCCAATGAACCGATTATTTTGAAACTCCAGTAGCGCTCGCACGACGCCGGATTTCCGCCGCGACCAGCCACAAGCGATCTTGTCCCCAGACGCTGAAGTCCTCCTCGCCCTCACCACCTCTCACACGGTAACTCGGCACACCCCAAAGACCCAGCTCGTCAGTCATTTCGGCCTGATAGCCAGCGGTCTCTTCCTTCCAGCCCGGCGAACCTAAGTGAGATTGTGCGTCGCCCCAGTCGAGACCTGCCCTTTCGACTGCCTTACGCAGTCCGTTTTTCCTGTGAAGAGCCACGCCATGGCGAAAGGCTAGGTCCAGCGCGGCGGACAATAACTGCGTATCTCGTCCTTGCTCACGCGCCCAGGGGAGCAGCGAATAGATCAGTCGTGTGGGCTCGCCGATAGGCGTCATGACTGGGCCAAAGCCAACTCCAAGGTGCTCTGCCTCGCGTTTGGTGTCGAACATGATGTATAAGCCCTTTTCGCGCGTAGCGGGTACGCCGCGCATGATCATTGGCAGCACGGGTTTGTGGTTGAGCTTGATGCCGCACTCGCGGGCAATTGCGATTGTCCTATCATAAATGATCGAGGTGTAAGGCGAGTTGAGCGAAGGATAGAAATCAAGCGTTAGCGCGGATGCATCGGCCCTGCTCACATCGATTTCGGGCCGTCGGCACAGAAAGGGCTTTGAGAGATCGCGACAAACACTTATGTCGCGCAAACGCTGCTCCAGATAGAACAGCCTGTCCACGCCCCAATACCATTCGCCCGCGTAGAAGAACATGGCACCCGAATAGTGCCCGAGTTCGGCCAGCCTTGCGCTACCCGCATCGAGAGATGCCTCACTGGGAGCTCGGTGTGTTGACCGGCCCTTATCGGACGGTTTCTCAAGGCCATAATGCGGTGCGATCAAATCGGCGTCGCGACGCGCCCATGCGTCAAGTTTTTCAAGTTCCGGCTGATTCTTGCCCCCGCTTGCACGAATCTCGTGCCGCACCAGTTCAATGTCGTAACGCTCGCGAAGTCGATCGAGAACCTGTTCGGCCAGTTGTGAATAGGGCTCGTCCCATTGGTGGAAATACTCGACTATGTGCGCCTCACCCGCCTTTGCCCTTCTCCTTTCCGCTTTTTCGCGGTTCTTGGCGCGTTGCCCTGGATCGATCACCCGATTGAACATTCGCAGCATTAAATACCGTAGCAGCGCAGGCGGGTCGGTCATCAACCTACCGTTGGGATTATGCTCGGGCTCAGGATCAAGAGGCATTCGCGCGTCGCTTCTGAGCTTTGCTGATTAGCGCGAGCCCGCCAATAGCGATAATTGCCAGCAATAGTGCCGTGATCAATCGAACCTGTACCAGGCTGATATAGGGACGCACGATGAACACCTCAGTGTGCTCCAGCGATGCAAATTTGTCGCCGCTGCCCCTCTGCATAGCGGGATCGAGGATTATATCGAATAGGTCGCGCAGGGAACGATAGCGAACGACCGCAACTCGATCGACGTTTTCGCCATAAATGCCGAGCATCAATCCTGCGCGATCGCCGACAAAGACCGGATGACCGCCGCGTTCAAAAAGTAGCGGGAGTACCAGTTCCGAATATCTTCGGTCAGCCGCTTCCGCTGCCTCGCCCGATTTTAGACGCTCCAGATTCACAGCGTAAAACTGTTTCCCGTCATCGACCGGCGCCATCTCGGCCAGATTGCGGATCATGCTCCCTTCAGGAGCTTCCTCAAGCGATCGCCCGTAAGCTTGCTCCATCTGGACAAGTAGTGCGCTGGATTCCTTTTGACCCAGGGGCTCGCCATTGCCGCCATACCAATACCAAAAGCCTGAATAGAAAGCGGCGACGAGGCCAAGCCATATCCATTTTGTCCTGTTCATGCTTCTCACACCAAATCCTTCAATTCGCCCAGAAGATAAGCTCGTCACCTTCTTCATATTGCTCCGCGAGCGACTTATCGATCATGACCGGCATGGATGTGGCCGAAGGATAGAGCAATTTGCGGTTGCTCAGGTGCTCTTCGAGAAGGCCCATCATTCGCTCAGCCACAACCTGATTGCGATCGATTAGGTTAACCCTCTCGGTCGGATCTTTGGCAAGGTTGAAAAGCCAGCGTTTGCCTTGCTTATGGTCAACCTGGAATTTCCAATCGCCTGCGCGTACCGCCCGGTAAGGGCCGCTTTGCCAGAAGATTGCGTCATTTGCCCGCTCGATCGGCCCTGTCCCACTAGCAAGCGGCAACAGGTCTACGCCGTCAATTTCTCTATTAGGCAGTTGTGCTCCGGTTGCCGAGGCGATGGTCCTGTACAGGTCGATATGGGCGACGGGCTTTTCTACCTCTCGCCCAGCCGGCAGACCAGCAGGCCATCGCATCATGAATGGAACTCGGACCCCACCCTCAAACAATGAGAGTTTCCAGCCCCGGTAAGGTGCGTTCACATTCGGCAAGCCGATATAGCCCGCCCCGCCATTGTCGCTGGAGAATATCACCAACGTATTATCCGTCAGTCCTTCTTCCTCAAGCTTGTCGAGCACCTGGCCAACACTGCGATCTAGGGCGCGGATCATCGCCGCATAAACCCGCAGGCGATGCGGTTCGATATCGCCCACCGCTTCGTAATCTTCACGTGTGGCCTGCAAGGGTGTGTGAGGAGCCCAATGCCCCATATAGAGAAAGAACGGCCGATTGCGGTTCGCCTCGATCGCATTAAGCGCTTCCTCGGTCCACCAGTCAGTCAAGTAGCCACCGGGGGTAAACAGCTCGGACCGGTTGAAAGAACCTGCAAAGCGTTGTGAAGCCCAAAGGAACCGGTCGATTGGATCGAAATCGACTTTCGCGTTCACAACCTCGGGGCTGTCCTCGGGCAAATAGAGCCCCTCATTCATCAGCAGGCTTTCATCAAACCCTTGCGCAAGCGCATCCATCTCACGGCTTACGCCCATATGCCATTTGCCAATATGAATGTTGTGATAGCCTTTTCTCGCCAGCATCTCTGCAACAGTGATCTCTTCGGAAGGAAGGCCCTGCTCCTCATAGGCCGGTCGACGTGCATCGACCTTGGCGTTGAACTCGCCTCTTGGAAGATCAGGGCGAATATCGCCCGACACAGAATTTACAACGCGTCCCATACCACCCGGCGTGGGCGTAAACTCGAAACCTGTTCTGGTCGGATACCGCCCGGTCATCAGCATTGCGCGCGAAGGCGAGCAGGTCGCATTGCCCGCATAGCCTTGTGTGAAATTTACCCCTTCCGAAGCAATGCGGTCGATATTGGGTGTGGGGACTAAACCGCCGGCCACTCCTCCCCCGAATGTCGATACGTCGTTAATTCCCAGGTCGTCTGCGAGAATTAAAACAATGTTGGGCGGACGGTCAGCGGCTTCAACACTTGGGACTTTAGGGCCCTGTTGCCAGATTATCTGAGGAGTTGATGGAGCGACATCGGGAAGAGTGCGGTTTTTTACCCCCCAAAGGATCAGGTCGGTCCGAAAGATATAGGCCACAGCTCCGAAGATCATGGTAAAGATCAACAACCCGCCGGCGATCTCCTGCCACTTCTTCATCTATAGCCCTCTAACGCGCCAAATTATTTTGGCATATATAGTGTCTATTTTCGAGTCAATTGAGTGAGCAAGCGGTCACAGGGCGCGCTTTCGTTTCTTGATACGGCGGAACAAGTTCACTCCTAGTCGAAAGCGCCGCTTAGGATGGAGTTTTGCAGTCGCATTTGTAGGAGCGCAATTTTTGAAGGGTGACGGAGACGGAGGGTGCCATGCGGCAAAGAAGCCGTATCGTTCATTCCCACGCATAAACTGATTGTCGCCGGCAACCACAAACTGGATTTTGCAGACCAGTCTCAAGGTATGTGGCGTCGCATTGTACGCGTCCGCTTTGACCAAACTATACCTGCGGAGCGCCGCGAGCCAAACTTAGCTGCTAGGCTTCGACGCGGCGCCTCCGGTATCCTCAACTGGGTACTTGAGGGTTATCGGGAATGGCGACAGTCAGGTCTTCAGGTGCCTGCAACAGTGAGGTGAGTGACCGATATCCATCGCGAAGAACAAGAGATCATTGGCGATTGGAAAAGAGAAAATTGCACGCAAAGGCTTAGCTTAACTGCCAGCAGGCGATCAATCCAACAAAGTTTGAGAATGCATTATATTTGCGACACACGGGGCGTATCGCTACATGAAAATTACTTTCAAATATTGTCCTGTCTATATCAAATTGAGATCTTTAAATAATTGTATTTAATGTATAAAAATAGTCGAACAGATCAAACCGTCTCAATTTGAAAGCACCTTTGATCTGATGGTTTTAGCCCGGAAGTATCTAAGCGTGCTTAGCGTTTTTTTCAAACCTAAGCACTCGGCATGGACAAAATGCCAACCTCTTCCGACGTGTGGGTCTTCGCCGCTTTGTGGGCTGCGATCGCAGCCTTTGCCTCGACCCCGGTTGCAGCACAACAGAATGCAATTTTCGGATCAGATTCGACAAGGTTTGATAATCCGAGTGTACAAACAAGCGACTGTTTGCCGAGTTCTTTGGGTCGAGAAATGAGTGCTCTGGCACGTGTGAAGCTAAGCCAAGCTGGAAATTCTATCCTAAATCCTGATCTCAGCACAGGTGAATCTTCGCTCAATATCCGACAAAAACCGGGATCCTGCGTTGGCCAAACAATTACGGGCCAATTTCTAGGTTCTAAGCGGGTCAAAATTGGACGCACGAGGTTTGACGCTGATTGGGATCGAGTTCTTAATCGGGGTCTTGGGTCTGCTCAAATTCCAGCTCAACTTCAGGGTTTACAAGAAGATCGCAACAATCTTTTGATCAATGTAAATCGATGGGTGAATCGTTCTATTACTTATCGCGAAGACATAAATGATTACTGGAATGATGCCGGATCAACATTGAAAAGTCGTACTGGTGATTGTGAGGACTTTGCCATACTTAAGATGCAAATTCTTGCCGCGGTCGGAATCCCATTAGCTGATATGATGCTTACCTTAGTGAAGGATACGATGCTCGGCTCTCATCACGCGGTATTATTGGTGCGTGATGGTCGAACCTGGGTTATGCTTGACATGGCAAAAGACCAGGTGGTTTCAGCTGCAGGCGATTATGGCTATAGCCCAATGATTAGCTTCTCTTCAAATGAACGATTTATGCATGGATATGCAAGAAGCCGTTTTAGTTCTTAAAACATTCACGATTTTCTTTTCGAACAGCCGGAAGCGAAGGATCTCAAATCCGATGAACTTTATCGGATAGCGTCGTTATCTGCTGATCGATCCGTACCAACTTCTTGTATAAATACTCTGGATCATCGTTTAAAGTTCCAGCATCGTACCGAGCGAGTAGGTTCCCGACTGCCAATTTCATTACATTGAGCGGTTGGCAAATGGAATGTATGTCATCGGACGTCAACTTCCGCGAATCTTCATTTTCCATGTTAGGGCTCCGACTCTAGTTATCGATTTTTGGTTCATCTAATCGACTATAGTGACATATTATTACAAAATCTGCTAATTAGCATTTCTACTTATATTAAAT
>DMWU01000144.1:8019-9356 GCA_003483125.1 Erythrobacter sp.
TGTGCATTTCTACTTATATTAGATTTGTCTAAACGTATGCTAAACATCATTAATTGCGGCTGCAACCCCAATCATGATATCGGAAGCGTTTAGATGGCTCAAATTCTGATCATAGATGATAGCTTGGATTGCTTGGAAGAGTATCGTGATGCCGTGGAGGCATTTGGTTATTCTTGCAAAACGGTATCAAATGGCAAAGAAGCTTTGCAAGCATTGAACCAAGATCCAGAATTTACAATTGTCTTAACAGATTTATGTATGCCAGAAATGGATGGCTTGGAGTTGCTGGACGAAATCGAAGTGAGGTTCAGCCGAAAAAAGCCGTTGGCTTGCATCCTAATCACGGCGGAGCGATCTATTGAAAATGCCGTTGAAGCCATGCGGCATGATGCGGTCGATTTTCTAACTAAACCAGTTTCAAGCACGCAACTTGCTGCTGCTCTGCGCCGCGCAAACAGTAAAGTGTCCAGACTTGAGTCAACTTTGGCGGTTGCTACTAGTGGGAATGGTGCGCTGGCGGACGCGAAGAAGTTGGGCAGGAAACTTCCTTCAGCAATTGCCGACGAGGAGCTGCGAGTATTCGTTCGAAACATGATGCGGTCGCGTGATAAGCGGTCCGAATTCATGGATCCCAAACTCTTTGCCGATGCTGATTGGGACATATTGCTAGAACTATTTGTAGCCTCATTAGATGGCAGGGCGATACCAGTAACAAGCGCATGCGCGGCAACAAATGTTCCATTCACCACCGCATTTCGTCATGTTCAAGGAATGGTCAAAAAAGGCCTTGTCAAAAGTTGGAAGGATCCATCCGATAAGCGACGTGTATTGTTAGAGCTTGAAGATGAAACTGCTGCTTCCATGGAAAATTATCTGAAAGCGATCTGGGGTATGCAAGGATTTGATGCACAATAAGCGGACAAGAAATTGAAAAAAAAGACCGATGCAGAAAAACTCTAAAGAACAACCGTCTGTTTTCGGAACCGCGAATCCGGTCGCGGAAGCGCGCGTCGCGTCTTTAACAATTGCCGGTATTTGGACAGCATTTATATCAATAAGAATGGTTCTGTTTCCAAACTATGGCATGGGTTCAGATCCGAAGCAGCTTGCCGTTCTGGGCTTACTTTGCGTTTGGTTTTTCGCGCTTGCCGTAAGGCACGTCTTGCTCTCAAAGGGCTCATTACCCGCAATGTCATCGGGCTCGTTATGGCCTGAATATGTTGGTTGGATTAGCGCCGTTGGCATCCTTTGCACGTATGGGGTGCTTTCAGAGGGCAGCACTGAACCACTTTGGGCTTTGCCATTAGCTGGCGCGGCCGCAGGTTTCCTGGCAGTCA
>DMWU01000200.1 GCA_003483125.1 Erythrobacter sp.
GAAATCGAGATTGCCGTCCGCATAGTTTAGGATCGGCAAATAGATGAATCCTTTGCAGTCATCGCGGCAGAGCAATTCATATGCATACTCGTCGCCCGACATTCCTGCCTTTTCGGCGCGAGCTGCTATGCTTTCCTCGGCGGTCGGCTCGTAGTTGAAATCGGGGTCCATTTCATATTGCATGTTCCAGCCGCCGCATACGACCATGACCAGGCCCATTATATCCTGATTCACTTCGCTGAAATCATGCTGTTCGGCGATGATTTTCTTCTTGAACTCTGGGTCGAGCAGCTTTGCCTTCTGGTCCTCCCAAGGAAGTTCTTCGATCTCCTTCCAACTCGGCTTCATCCGGAATGGGTGAACCGTGCCCTGCCATGCCATGACGATACCATTTCCGCGCAAGGCGACCTGCGCGACGATGTTTGCGCCATTATCATTCTCGGCGCGCATAGTGGAAATTTGCTCTTCGAGAGGCAGCTCCTTGGCGATAGACTGTAGCGCCGCAAATGTAACTGGCAGGCCGGTTTCGCGGCTTAGCTTGCCCATCCAGTCAAATTCATTCCATTCGCGCATCATGTCGCTGGCCATTTCGAATACGCCATGGCCGGCACGACCCATCGCTCGGCCGATCTCGACCAATTCTTCCGCAGTTGCAGTGGTGCCTGGCACAACCTCGCCATCAATATCGCGGTGAAGCACCGTGCGCGAGGTTGAGAAGCCCAGTGCACCTGCGCGAACGCCCTCTTCAACGATCTTGCCCATTTCCGCGACGTCTTGTTCGGTCGGGACAGCGCCGGGTCGTTCGCGCTCGCCCAGGACATAGGCTCGCACTGCGCCATGCGGCACGGCTGTGCCGATATCGACCGTGCGCGGCAGCTTTTCCAATGCGTCGAGATATTCGGGGAATGTCTCCCAGTCCCATGTTATGCCTTCAGCCAATGCTGTACCAGGAATGTCCTCGACACCTTCCATAAGGCCGATCAGCCATTCATGTTTATCGGGCTTTGCAGGGGCAAATCCCACGCCGCAATTCCCCATCACAACTGTCGTGACTCCGTGCCAACTAGATGGGGCCATCTCCTGGTCCCAAGTGGCTTGGCCATCATAGTGAGTGTGAATATCGACGAACCCGGGAGTGACGACCATACCGTTCGCATTGATTTCTTCGGCTGCATCGCCTTCGATAGTGCCGACAGCCGCGATCATCCCATCTTTGATAGCAATATCGCCAGTGAAGCGATCAGCACCGGTTCCATCGACCACGGTTCCACCACGAATGATCAAGTCAAAAGCGGACACCTTTTTTTCTCTCCCATTTCACTTTGAAACCTGTTTAGCATAGGCTGGCGCGCTGTTCCAAGGGGCTTTGAGGATGGATGATTTCAGCTGGCAACCTGATCCCAACAGCGGGATCACCATAGATTGGGTCAAAGCAAACGGATTACAGTTTGAGGTCGCGATGGCGGGAGAGGGTGACAGGCTCGCGCTTTGCCTGCACGGCTTCCCGGAACTCCATTATAGTTGGCGCCATCAGATGCCTTTGCTGGCACGGATGGGATATCGCGTCTGGGCACCAAATATGCGCGGCTATGGGGCAACGTCGCGACCCGAAGGAATTCGAAGCTATGCGCTTGATCATTTAACTCAGGACGTGGCAGCATTGATCGACGCGAGCGGGGCGAAGGAAGTCACGCTGATCGCACATGATTGGGGGGCAGTGGTCGCGTGGAACTTTGCGATTTTGAAGCTTCGTCCTCTCACACGCCTCATCATCATGAATGTACCGCATCCTATGGTTGGAAGGCGCGAAATCAAGAGATGGGAGCAGTTCCGCAAGAGCTGGTATATCTTCTTCTTCCAGCTTCCTTGGTTGCCCGAAATGCTGTTGGGCAAGGGTGGCCATGGGAAGGCGATCGGCCAGATCTTTGAGCGAACCAGTTGCAATCCCGAAAGGTTCGGGCCTGAGGTGCAAACCGTCTATAGTGCAGCTGCAGTGCGGCCCGGTGCCTTGAACGCGATGGTCAATTACTATCGTGCTTTGCTGAAGTTTCGCGACAGCGTAGATTTGGGTGATTGTCGAATTGAAATACCTACTTTGATGGTCTGGGGTGAGGAGGATGTTGCGCTCAACATCAAGTGCACAGTCGGTACAGAAGATTGGGTGCCCAATATCACGGTACGTAGGCTGCCAAATGTTTCGCACTGGGTGCAACAGGATGCGCCTGAGCGGGTAAATTCCATTCTAGAGGAATGGCTGCCTGCAAATTAGGCGGGTTCAACGCGGTCCCTTGTGTGTACGGGCAAATGGACGGTCAGCAGGATCACAACCCCAAGAGTGAAAAGGATCGAGATCGAGGCCATTCCGATCCGCTGGCTGTTGAACCACACGGTGAAATATTCAACCAGCAGCGGGCCCATCCACACCGTGATCGTACCGGCGATGGCATAAAGACCGAAAAATTCTCCACTCCGTCCAGTTGGTGCGAGCGTGACGAGCATAGCGCGGCTTGATGAGATGCTAGCTGTGGCCATTACCGCGACTACGCTGATTAGCGACAAATAGGCGAGGTCAGAAAGCGTCTTGAAAACCAGGCCATTCCAGACTTGGCTGTTGTCGACGAGGCCAAAGAAAAGACCCTCTCTTGTGATCGACAGTTGAACGACCATAGCCGCAATCATAACAAGTATTTCGACTAGAAGCGCGCGCTTAACCCCGATCTTCATGTCCAGCCAGCCGCCAAATAGCCCGCCGCCAAATGCGAAGATAGATGACACGAGGGCGTAGCAGAGCATCTCGAGGAAACCCCAGTTAAGGAACAGGGCGACGTAAACTGCGCCCAGCGCGAGCAATGCTGCCATCGCATCGGCATAGAACATGCGCGCGAGCAGGGATTTCATTAGCTCGCTGTAATGTGTTGCTTCACGCAAAGTCTTGAGAACACTACGCGCGCCATCGCGGGTCGCCGCACCCCAGCTGGCTCCAGCTTGCCCCGGATCCTTTGCGTGGAGGAAAAATGGTATCGAAAACAGCATCAGCCAGATTGCACATATTGGCCCAGCTATGCGTACATGCTCAAATCGCGAGATCTCGACACCGAATTGAGGGTCATCGAATGGGAAGCCGATCAGGTCCGGCAGAACGAATAAGAGAACAATCGCAAGGAATATGAAGACGGCCGCAAGGTTGCCAAGGCCAAGCCCTAGGCCCGAAATCATCGAAAGGCTTTGCTTGTTTCCCGAAACCGAGAGCATCGCGTTATGCGTCACCTCTGAATAGGTGTAGCTGACATAAGCAATTACCAGCAGCGTCATAATGGCGATGGTAGGCAGGCCCTCCTCACCTGGAATTGCGAACCATAACAATGCCGAGCAGATAGCGATCGAGGAAAGTGTGAGTGCCAGTATTGGCTTTAATCTTCCGCCACGGTCTAGCGCGGCGCCGAGGAATGGCGCAGTAAGTGCGGCAATCAGTCCAGCCCATTTGGTGACCGATGCAACGGTAGCCTGGCCCATTGCATTCGCTGTGCTGCGAGCTTCGTCAGGCTCCAACCCGTCAAGCGCCCCTTCCGCGAGCAAGTCGGCACCTACAATCTCGCGCGCGAAATAGGGCGCGAAGATGAAGATGACGATCAAGATGTAATATGGGTTGCGCGCCCATTCGAAGATTGCCCAAGCAAATCCTGTTCGGCCCATCGGACCGCCTTTTCCCTCTGTGGGGCGCGTAATCGGGCGAGCAGAATTTTTCAGGGCTCAGCCTAACCCGCTGCGCGAATCATGGCTTCGATATCGACTA
>DMWU01000305.1:0-3967 GCA_003483125.1 Erythrobacter sp.
CCCGTCGATCTTGACTTCGATCCCCGACCATTTGCCGAACAGGATGTGATCACCTGCCTTGACGTCTAGTGGGATACGATCACCATCCTCGTCGCGGGCGCCTTCGCCAACGGAGACGACTTCGCCTTCGCTTGGCTTTTCCTGGGCGTTATCGGGGATGATGATGCCGCCAGCCGTCTTTTCTTCGGCTTCTACGCGGCGTACCAGCACGCGATCGTGCAGCGGACGAAATGCCATAAATATGACCTTCCTTGCTTGAATGAATACCCAATTTGGCACTCTCACCCTGAGAGTGCCAACGGCGCGCATTTGGGGTCGCTGGCGCGCTGAGTCAACACTTTGCCGGGCAAATTTTTTGCGGGTTTGGTTAGCGGAGCTTAGGGCGCGCTGGTTGCAAGGCCCAAAGCCTCGCGTCGTGACCAGCGCCAGGTAAGCAAAAAGGCGGAGAAAACAAGCCCGATTGCAAGGCCAATCCAGACCCCCATTCCTTCAAGCGGCGTATAGAAGCCCAGCCAGATGGCGACACCGTAACCCGGCACCCAGTAGCTGAAGATTGCAATCAACATGGGTATTCGCGTGTCCTGCAAGCCGCGCAAAGCGCCTGCGGCCACTGCCTGAATTCCGTCAAACAATTGGAAGGCCGCTGCGATCAGCATGTACCGAATGGCAAAGGCTACCATCGCAGCGTTCACAGCCAGGGTTGGGTCTACATAAATTCGCAAGAGCAGTTCTGGCGTTAGGATCATTGCCAATGCCGTGAAGCACATGAAGCTGGCGCCCATGGTAATGCCGACCCATCCGGCGCGGCCTATTGCTGCGTGATCACCTGAACCATAATGATAGCCCACACGAATGGTGGCTGCTTGACCGATGCCGAACGGGATCTGGAATGCGAGCGCTGCGATCTGAAGCGCAACGGTGTGTCCGGCCAGTTCTGATGCGCCGATCCGACCCATCAGGAACGCCGCTCCGCTAAACAGGCCAGCCTCCGCAATGATGATGACCATCACTGGCGTGCCGAGGCGCACGAGCTCTTTCAGCCTTTGCCATTCGGGCCGCCAGATATTACCGAAGACATAATAACGGCGCAGGCGACGGTCATTGAAGATCGCAATGATGTAGCTTGCCAGGATGAAGAGCGAAGTCGTCACGCTGGCAAGCGCCGAACCTTCCAGTCCCATCGCTGGCGCACCGAAATTGCCAAATACAAACGCGTAATTACCCAGCACGCTTGCGCCCAGCGCAAGACCGGTGATCGCCGTTGCGAAGATGGGCCTGCCTAAGGCAGAGACAAAATTGCGCAGCACGCTGGCGAGTATCATCGGGATCATCGCCCACATTACAATTTCCAGGAATGCGCCCGCACGCTCCGCTATGTGTTCATCCTGTCCGGTCGCGAGCATCAGTGCTTCGCCCTGAGCACAAATGAGCATGCCGACCAGGCCTGAGGCCACAGCGAGCCACAGTCCCATTCGGACCGAACGGCGAACCTCGCGCACTGCGTGGCGTTTGCGCCCCAGTTCCTCCGCGATCAAAGCCGCGACAATTCCGGTCAGGCCGGAGAATGCCCACATTGTAAGCCCGAATACAGCGATGCCTAGGCTGGATGCAGCGAGTTCGATCTCTCCCAGCCGAGCGACAAAGATAACATCCACTGCGTGGACGAGCATTTGCAGCAAATTTGCGAGCGCAAGCGGCCAGGCGAGCTTGAACGTCGCCCGGATTTCATCGCGCCAAAGCTGCGCGCCAAGAGTCTCTGTCTCACTCATAAAGCCGGTCCGGATAGACCCGTTGGCCTCGCGTTCAAAGACTGCAGGCGATCGAGGTGATGCAATATTGGGGAGGCGCGACTATCGCGCCACACCGTTGCCGTGCATCAGCCTCCACTGTGAGAGTGTTCGAGCCGGTTCAGGGCCTCTTGTGGCCAGGTCACCGGGAATTGCGATTGCGGATTGAACGTGTCGCCTTGATCTGCAGCTTCGGCAGCGGCAATTTCCTCGGCACTCAGGAACTTGCTTGGCTCAAGCGCAAATACGTCGAGGCCGCGAGTGATTTCCGTCGCGTAGATCCGTCCCTTAAACCAATAGGCTGACCAGTAGCCGCCCATTGCCAATTGATCTTCATCGATCGGTCCGCGGTCGAAATAGGCGATTTCGATTGGGTTGCGCGCATCGGTGAAATCAATGACGCTGATGCCTCCCTGATACCAAGCCTGCACGAATATATCGCGGCCAGGAACGGGGATTATCGAACCATTATGTGCGACGCAGTTTTCCTTATCACCTTGCGGCGCAGGCAGCTTGTAATTGCTACGGAATTCCAGCTTGCCGTCAACGATCTCATAGATCGCATTGGCACCCCAATTGATTGGATCACTTGCCTGGCAGCGCGGCCGTCCACCGCCGCCCCATTCATCGGTGAACAGTACCTTGGTGCCATCATTGTTGAAGGTGGCCGAGTGCCAATAGGCAAAGCCCTTGTCCACGACCTCGTCGATCCGCTTGGGAGCGCGAGGATCGCTAATATCGAAGATTATGCCGTTGCCCGAACAAGCGCCGGCTGCGATCTTTAAGGATGGAAAGACCGTGATGTCGTGGCATTGGTCAGTGCGCGAAGTATCCTGCGTTTTCTCACCGTGATCACCGCCCCTCCAAAGACCAGCGAGACGACCGGTTTCAGGATCTGCAAAGACCGCCGGGCTATCCATTATGCGTGCCTTTGATGGATCGGCGACCGGGATTTCGATCACATCGATGCGGAACAGCGCCGTACGATCATCGCCAGGTATATTTCCGATGCAGCCGGCAAGCTCTTCCTCATCGCGGACTCCACTGGTGCCCGAATTGTAGACGATCAAGGAGCCTTCTGTCTCTGCGACTATGGAATGGGTGTGCGAACCCCGGCACGTTTGGACCTGGCCAACCTGTACCGGGCGGGTGATGTCCGAAATATCGAAAATCCTGAGGCCACGGAAACGATCCTCGCTTACCAGTCCCTGCACGCCTTGTAGCCCGCAATCGATACGGCCACGCGTTTCCTCAACGCTCATGACGAGCAAATTGCCTACGATTGAAACGTCACCTTGGCCGCCTGGGCATACGACTGAGCTGACAAGGCTGGGTACGCCATCCTCGCCGAGGCGATAGGCGTTGAAGCCGTGATAGCTCCCGGCAACCAGCAGATCGCCCGAAAATGCCATATCGGTGTTGGAGAAGCTGAGAAGAGCGCCGCGTTCGCCAAACTGTGGCTCGCTTTCCTCACTCTCGCCATCAGCTTCTTTTGCGTCTGCATCTTCTTCTGGCTCAATAACTGGTCGCAATCCACCAGGATTGGAAGGGTCGTAAAATCCGACTGGTTTGGACAAGGAAGTGACCTTACGCAGGTTGAGGATCGCCTCTTCGGCATCGGTAAGGCCTGCTGCCAATGTTGCGCGCGGATCGTCGGAGAGGCTGGCAAGTATCGCATTCATGCGCTCGATTTCCGCATCCTGGTCGCTTTTGACCTCATCGACGAATTTCAACAGAATCGGATCGTAAAGTGAACCGCGCTGTTTTCTTAGGTCCTCGACCATGTCCACCGCGCCCTTGTGGTGGCGGATCATAAGTTGCAGGAACAGGCGGTCGAAAGTGACGCCGCTAGCCGCGGCAAGTTGGGCCATCTGCTCAGGCGAAGCTATGCCCATTGAATCCATATGGTGCATATGGCCCATCCCGGCCATCTCAATGGGTTTGGATCGCTCCTCCAGCCAATCGGTCATGAACTTGATTTCATCGGCCTGGCTGGCATCTATCCTACCTGCAAGCGCGACTAATTCTTCGCGATTGGTGCGATCTTCAACCAGCACGGCCATGTCGACAGCCTGCTGGTGATGAACGATCATTCCTTGCATGAAGGCAACATCAGCTGGGGAATAGCTATTGTCCGCCAGCGCGGTTGCCTCTTCGGCGCTGATCGCCTTGGGCTCGCT
>DMWU01000305.1:4222-4643 GCA_003483125.1 Erythrobacter sp.
TGATCGCCTTGGGCTCGCTGCCCGGTGCGCCAGGTTGCAGAATTGGCGCCGTTTGCGAAAGGGCCGGTGTTGTTGCCGCCAGCGCAGCCCATGCGACCGATGTGGTCAGCGTTTTGCAGATTTTCATGTTCGGTTATTACCCACAGATTCCCTGCCTCACTAGTTGCCTAGTTTGCCCGCATTGCCAATAGGCAAGTGACTGCCGAATATGATGGGGCCACGAAAAAGGGCGGCACCTTTCGGTACCGCCCCAATCTGAACCAATCGGCTCGAAGCGTCGTAGCGACGCGAACTCTTACTTGAGTTCTACGGTGCCGCCTGCAGCTTCGATCTTGCCCTTGATTTCTTCGGCTTCTGCCTTGTTCACGCCTTCCTTAAGCGGCTTTGGCGCGCCTTCGACGAGGCCCTTTGCTTCGGTGAG
>DMWU01000308.1 GCA_003483125.1 Erythrobacter sp.
CCTGGGCATGAAGCAGCTCGAAAAGGGCACACCAAGAGCAGAAGGCGCTGGCAGTTCCGCCCTCCGCAAGGGCCAGACCGTTACGGTCACCGTCCTCGAAGTCCGCGATGGCGGCCTGGAAGTGCAGGTTGGAGACGACGGCGCGACCGGCTTCATCAAGCGTACCGACCTTGGTCGTGACCGTGACGAACAGCGTCCCGATCGCTTCCAGCCCGGTGCCAAGGTCGATGTAATGGTCACCGGCTTTGACCGCTCTAAGAAGCCAAACTTCTCAATCAAGGCGCGTCAGATCGCTGAAGAGAAGGAAGCGGTGGCACAGTTCGGTTCATCCGATTCGGGCGCATCGCTGGGCGATATCCTTGGCGAAGCTCTGAAGAAGAAGGAAGACTGAGCTCCTTAACGGAGCCCAGACCCGATTATTTGAAGGCTCGCCTTTCCTCCACGGAATGGCGAGCCCTTTATCTTTCGGGGCTAATGGTTAGGCTGAAGACATGCTCAAGATTCACCAATTCCCGTGCCTTTCGGACAATTATGGATACCTCATCCATGATCCGGAAAGCGGCGAGACCGCAGCGATCGATACGCCAGATGCCAAGGTCTATCTTGCCGAGGCAGAGGCCCAAGGCTGGAATATCACGCAGATCTGGAACACGCACTGGCACCCGGATCATGCGGGCGGGAATGACGAAATACGGCGCCTGAGCGGCTGCAAGATCATCGCGCCGCAGGAAGTCGACAAGATCAGCGGTATCGATCGCGTTGTCGCGCATGGCGACCTGGTGCAATTAGGCAAATACACAGCACATGTGATCGATGTTGGCGGACACACAAACGGCCACATCGCCTATCATATACCCGAGGCCGAAATTGCTCTCGTGGGCGATGCGGTTTTCGCACTTGGCTGCGGCCGAATGTTCGAAGGTGAACCCAAGCAGTTCTGGAGGAGCCTGGAACGCGTAAAGACCCTGCCACCGGAGACCACGCTATATTGCGCACATGAGTATACTCAGGCCAATGCAGCATTCGCGCTACATGCTGATCCGGAGAACGAGGCGTTGCAAGCATACGCGGCTGAAATTGACGCTAAGCGGGCGCGTGGTGAGCCAACTGTACCTATGGGCCTTGCGCGCGAACTGGACACCAATCCGTTCCTCCGCGCAGACGATCCGGCGCTAATGGCGAAATGGGGTGGCGATAAACCGCACGAGACCTTTGCTGCATTGCGCGCAGCCAAGGACAATTTCTAAAAGCGCATGCGCGCCCTGGTCGTTTCCGAGCTCTCAAGCGACCTTTCAGGCGTCGAATTGCGCGACATGCCGGCGCCAACGCGCAACGCTGGCGAGGTACTGGTGCGTGTGCATGCAGCTTCACTGAACTTTCCAGACCTGTTGATGACGCAGGGCAAATATCAGTTCAAACCGGAAATGCCATTCGTCTGCGGACTGGAAATGGCTGGCGAGGTGATTGAAGCAGAGCTCGGCAGCGGCTTTGCACCGGGAGATCCGGTAATTGGCGGAAACAAGACAGGTGCATTCGCGGAAATCGCGGGCATACCCGCACGCGGTCTGTCTCATCTTGCAAAAGGCGTAAGCTTTACTGAAGGCGCGGCCATGGGAGCAGCCTACTCCACAGCCTATACGGGCCTAGTCGAGCTGTGCGGCCTCCAGAAAGGTCAATGGGTACTGATCCACGGCGCAAGCGGCGGTGTCGGGCTTGCAGCAGTCGATTTGGCGAAAGCACTGGGTGCGAAGGTGATCGCTGCCTCAGGAGTCGAAGACAAGCTTGAACGAATCGAAGCTCTCTACCAGCCTGACGCAACGCTTTTGGCTGAGGGACGTTTTCGAGAGAAAGTGACGGAGATTACCGGCGGCAATCTATGCGATATTGTTTTCGATCCGGTCGGCGGAGATATTTTTGATGAGAGCACACGCTGCGTAGCTTTCGCCGGGAAGCTGGTTGTCGTTGGCTTCACCAGCGGTAGGATCGCTGAAATCGCCACCAACATTCCATTGATCAAGGGCTTTTCGATCGTAGGCCTTCGCGCCGGTGAGTATGCACGGCGTTTTCCAGAGCGAGGAATAGCCATTTCCCAACAGATAACCAAGCTTACAGAAGCAGGACGCATCAAACCAGCAATAGATCGTATATTGCCGCTATCCAGCTGGCGCGACGGCTTTGAAGCCATGGCCAATCGCGAACTCGTAGGCAAGGTGGTCTTCGAACCCGGCAAATGAAAAGGGCGACCAGCCTGGACGCCCTCTTCGAAATTCAATTGTCCGACTTATTGGGTCAGATTGACGAAATAACCTCATCAGCCAGCTTGCTGTCGGACTCGGCGTCGTGACGATCTGCAATCAACTGACGTGAGGCAGAAGCTGCAGCACTTGCAGCCTTCTCGCGAAGTTCCTCGACTGCTTCACGCTCGGCAGCAGCGATCTTGTCTTCCGCCATCTTCTTCCGGCGAGCAACCAAAGCCTTGCTGTCAGCTTCGGCCTTCTTGACGATTTCATCGGCCTGGCCCTGCGCCTTTTCGAGAAGCTCTGCAGCTTCTTTCTCAGCACCGGCAATCTTTCCGCGATATTCGTCGCGCAGTTTGGCCGCCTCAGCGCGTAGCTTAGCCGCCTCGTCCAGCTGGCTGCGAATAGAAGCGATGCGATCATCGAGAACCTTGGCAATAAGCTTGGGAACACCAGCCCTGAGCATGATTCCGATAACCACGAGCATGGCAAGAGCGACCCAGCCATGTGGCCCGAATCCGAATGCTGTCGCGTAGCCACCTTCGCCGGCGGCACCCTCTTCTAGCATGTTAAGCACGGTCGAATGCTCCCGCTACAGCCTTGCGGGCGTCAGTTTCGTCGACCGAAACTCCCGTCAGCTTGGTTACCATTTCACGCGCAGCATCCGAAGCGATGCCCTCAACTTCAGCGAGCGCCGAACGCCTTGCCTCGTCGAGAGCCGCAGCGGATTCGTCCAGCTTCTTGGCAAGCCGCTTGTCAGCCGCCGCCAGGCGCGTCTCTGGCGAACGGCACAG
>DMWU01000130.1 GCA_003483125.1 Erythrobacter sp.
GGGTGCAGCTGGTTGAGATTGAATGGAGCGATGAGGCTATTGCCTCAATGCGCAGGCTGACAAATAGTGGAGGGGCATTGAGCCGCGAATTGGTTCGCGATTTGCGTAGTAGGTTTCCTGATGCGCGGCTGTTTCCAATGTATGGCCTGACCGAGGCGTTTCGTTCGACTTATCTCGATCCGGACCTAGTCGATACGCATCCTACTTCTATGGGCACCGCGATACCCCTTGCCGAGGTGCTGGTTATAAATGACGCGGGCAAAATAGCCGACGTTGGCGAAGAGGGCGAACTGGTTCACTGTGGACCATTGGTGGCACAAGGCTATTGGCAAGATGAAGAGAGGACCGCGCGCAGATTCAAGCCCGCTCCGGTTGATTCAGGTTATGGCGGAACGGCTGTCTGGTCTGGAGACAGGGTAAGACGAGACGAGGATGGCTTGCTCTACTTTGTTGGGCGCCGCGATACGATGATAAAAAGCCAGGGCAACCGCATCAGTCCGCAGGAAATCGAAGATGTAGTGATTGGAAGCGGGATGACTGCAGAGGCAATTGCTATAGGTGTGCCTGACGAAAGATTGGGTCAGGCCGTTCACTTGGTGGTGCGAGCAGAAGCAGGCACTGCTAATGTCCGGGATGAGTTGCCCAAGTACCTCGCAAAGGAGCTACCCAATTTCATGCAACCTCAAGTCATTCATTGGAGAGAGCAGATGCCGCTCAACCCCAATGGCAAGGTTGATCGCGCCCAATTGAGCAAGGAGATCATCGCGTGAAGCCGATGGGGCCGATACCTGCAGGATTCAAAGAGCGCGACGGCGAACTCGTCATCGGGAGTAAGCCGGCACGTGCGTTGGTTGATGAAGCAGGACGAACTCCACTTTTTATCTATTCAGGTGACCTGATCGAGCGCCGGATAAGTGAGTTGAGGGATGCAATGCCCAAGAAGCTCGAAATCAATTATGCGGTGAAGGCGAACCCCTTTGCGCCGTTGATTACACACATGCGCGGCCGAGTTGATGGATTTGATATCGCATCTTCAGGCGAATTGGAGGTAGTAAAGGCTGCCGGCATTGATCCCGAGAGCGTGAGTTTTGCTGGTCCAGGCAAACGTGAAACCGAGCTTGAGGCTGCCATAACCTTTGGCGCCACGCTAAATTGCGAAAGTGAGCGTGAAGCGGCAAAGTCGATAGCTATCGGCGAACGCCTGGGGATTAAACCTCGCATAGCCATTCGGGTAAACCCCGACTTCGAGCTACGTGGATCTGGCATGAAGATGGGCGGCGGTGCGAAACAGTTTGGAATCGATTCCGAACGAGTTGTTCCCTTGGCGCGGCGATTGATCGATTCTGGGGTCGAATGGCGAGGTTTCCATATTTACACAGGCAGCCAGTCATTGGATGCAGATGCGATTGTCGAGACACAGGCCAATGTATTGCAATTAGCGCGGAAATTGACCGAAGAGATTGGCGCGAAGCTTCCAAAGCTCAATATGGGTGGGGGTTTTGGGATTCCATATTTTCATGGCGATAAGCCTCTAGATGTCCGTAAGATTGGCGCCGCACTGGGCGATGAATTCTCACGACTCCCCAGTGACTATGACGAAACGCGCTTTTGTGTGGAGCTTGGCCGTTACCTAGTCGGTGAGGCGGGGGTCTACGTGACACGGATTATTGAGCGCAAAGAGAGCCATGGAGAAACATTTCTGATCACGGATGGTGGCTTGCATCACCAACTCGCTGCATCCGGAAACTTCGGCACGGTGGTTCGCCGGAACTATCCGCTAGCGAATGTCGAGAAATTTGGTGCGCCAGTTCAAGAAGTGGCGAGCGTAGTTGGCTGCCTTTGCACCCCGCTCGATCGACTGGGAGATAAGGTGGAACTCCCTGTTTGTGAGGAGGGTGATCTCTTCGCTATTTTTTGTGCTGGAGCGTATGGCGCAAGCGCTTCGCCCTCCGCCTTCCTTGGTCAAGGGGCAGCAGGAGAGCTATTGGTGTTAGGCAGTTAGCCTCAATTTAGTTTCAGGGACTTAGCTGCAAGAGCAGGGTGATTCTCTCTCGAATGTCCATTCGCCGGTATTCCAGAGTGACAAAATTGTCCCAATCCCTAGAGAAACTGAAAAATTGTTTTTATGCAGTGAGTTAGGGGAAGTCCCATACATCTAGGGATTCCGAGCTCTTCACTGTGCCAGATGTTGTGCCTCGGTCTGTCCGAAAACAGACTCGACTCGTCTCTATGGTAAAAATTCTATTTGCCAAGGGACTCTCAGCTAGCTTAGATTCTTCCCGACATTGATGATTTGCCACTTTTTAAGTGTAAAAAATTAACAATTTTAAGCACTTGGGTCATGCAATCAAGGGGCGTTGCACAATGGACGGTGGAATAAACAGTGCTATTCCCCTCACTGACGAGGATGAGCTTTACGCTGAAAGCGGGCTACACGCCGCTATTCCCGAAGCGTTGTTTGGCCTGAATGAACTTGACGTATTTTATGACGACAAAGTGAGCGCGCTTTGGACTTTCATGAATCCGGTCGGAAGGCCAAGTTTTACTCCTCCGATGCTACAGGATTTCGAGAATTGGCAGCGATTGATCAAAGAGGGATTTGGCCCCGACAAGGTATCGCTGAAATATCTTATTCTAGGTAGCCGATCGCCTGACGTATTCTGTTTTGGCGGTGATCTTGAGCTGTTTCACCGCCTGATTCTTGAGTGTGATCGCGAAGGCCTAGTCACTTACGGTCACCGCTGCTGTGAGATCCTACACCGTAATATCAATGCATTAGATATTCCGATGCTAACCGTCGGCCTGGTACAGGGTGCCGCACTGGGGGGTGGCTTCGAGGCGCTTCTGTCATTCGACTATATTGTAGCTGAACGTAGTGCCACATTCGGCCTGCCTGAGATCATGTTCGGATTGTTCCCAGGCATGGGCGCGCACGCTCTCCTTTCGCGGAAGCTTGGTAGCGCGATGGCCGATCGACTTATCGTATCCAACGAGACTTACTCGGCTGAGGAAATGTACGAACTGGGCTT
>DMWU01000122.1:0-3782 GCA_003483125.1 Erythrobacter sp.
CGCCAGGGCGAGCGGGGCGGGAAATTCGGTGCGGAAGACATACGTGCCCGTGTAGGCGGGGTTGGTGATGCTCCCTATGCGCTCGTTTCCGGGGCAGAGGTAGCAAGCGGGATCGTGGCTCGGCCGTTCGACTTCGGCGGCGGGCTTTCGCTCTCCCTGCCACGGTCGCTTCATGCGCTGAGGACTGACCAGCACCCATTCGCCTGTCAGACGGTTGAGCCGGCGGTGGGGGGGGTGCTCTGATGTCATCGCTGGGCCTTCAGGTGGAAGATGATCGCGCTTTCGGCGGGCAGGGCGGGCACCGGCAGGCCCGAATGGGCGAGCCAGCTTCCGGCAAAGCCGTGCGGCTTGTCGCGCAGGTCATGGAAGAAGGGTGTTGCGCGAGGTGTGAGGACACCGCCCGATATTGCGCTGCGCACGATACGGACCTGCCAGTCGCCGCCGTTCGTGAAGGGTAGCGGCACGGGCTGCGCGCGGCGATCCTCGGCGTGACCGGCACGGATCACCCATAGGAGGAGCTCGTCTTCGGTCCCATGTGCCTGCCACACCAGCCCGTCATTTGCCTCGCCCAGCAGCACCTTGCCGCCATGGATGACGTGGCGCCATTCCTTATAGAAGCGCACCCAACCGCTCAGCTCTTTGCGCTCCGCCTGCTCCATAGCCGCGGGATCGAGTTCAATGCCGAAGTGTCCCTGGCAAGCGATGGCAGCGCGAAAATTGAGCGGCTGGACGCGGCCTGTCGCATGGCTGGGGCTCGCGCCGACATGCGCGCCCATGAATTCCGGCGGCATGAAAGCGAGAAAGCCGCGCTGCATCGGGATGCGGGCCAGTGCATCGATATTGTCGCTGGTCCAGAAACGGTGGACATATTCGAGAATGCCGGCATCGATCCGCCCGCCGCCGCCCGCACAGCTTTCGATTTCGACTTCCGGATGGGCCTTACGCAAGGCCGCGAACAGTTCGTAGCTGCCGCGTATCTGCTCTGCCCCTCCGGAGGGCGAGTGGTCGCGGTTGTGGTCCCATTTGAGATAGGAAATCGGCGTTGAACGCAGGATCGCATCCAGTCGCTCGAACAGGTAATCGCGGACATCCTCGCGCCGCATGTCGAGCACGAGCTGGTTGCGGGCGGTAGGCGGCTCGCGGCCATCGGTGGCTAGGGTCCAGTCGGGGTGCGCGCGGTAGAGGTCGCTGTCGGGATTGACCATTTCGGGCTCGACCCAGAGGCCGAATTGCATGCCGAGCCCCCGCACCTTGGCGGCGATCGGGGAGAGGCCATCGGGGTATTTCACGGGGTCTGGGATCCAGTCTCCCAGCCCCGCGGTGTCGTTGCCCCGCCCGCTGAACCAGCCGTCGTCGAGCACGAAACGCTCTGCGCCAATGGATGCAGCCGCCTTCGCAAGTTCGCCGATCCGCTTTTCGTCATGCGCAAAATAGACAACTTCCCAGCTGTTGAGATGAACCGGGCGCGGCGTCATCTCGCCTCCGGGCCATCTGACGATATCTCGCGCCATTGCATGCATGACGGCCATCGCCCCGTTTCGGCCGGCATCGCTGATCGCCAGCAAGACGGGCGGGGCGGAGCATGAGCTGCCCGGTTCGAGCATGAGTTCGCCGCGCTGGAAGAGAGCCTCGGCCTGCAGAGTCCAGAACCCTTCGTCGTCGCGTTCGATCGCGATCCGGCCGTCGCCCGACCATACCAACTGCGTAGCGAACACCAGTCCCGAATGATGGTCGGCCCCGTCCGCCAGCACATAGACGCCGCAGGGACCGCCGTGCCCGGTCAGGCCGCGCCTATTCTCGCGTGACCAGCCCTGGTGCGGCATCGGCTCCACGCACTCTCCGTATTCGGCATTGTGACGCCCGCGCCATGATACGATCCGCTCGCAGCGTGCGGGGAGGGGCAGGGTACAGCTAGCCAGCCGCTGGACCGACAGCGGCGCGCTACCCCGATTTTCGAGCGAGGTCTCGATACGAACCCCACCGCAAACTGTGATGTAATCGACCATTACACGGAGGCCGCTCTCTTCGTCCGAGAATCTACACGACAGCCGCTTGTCATCGCTCGCGATGCCGGTGCAGTCCAGAGCGACATTCAGGGCCTTCCCGTCGCTATCGCAGACCACCAGCGCAGCGCGCAAGAAGGACCCGTCACCCGGCACAGGAAACACGTCGGGCGCGCGGTCGGCATCCACCGAAAAGGTCGCTGTGCCGCGGGTCTGGTAGATCGATGATATACCGCGCGGATCGACCGCCAGTCCGAGATGACGCCACAAGGGCACGCGGTTTCTGTTGGCCTCCAGTACAAGGCTGGCGCTTCCGGAATGCAGCGCAACGATCTCGCTGGGGGTCATGCGAATTCCCTATCCATGCGCTTTCTGGTCACGCGGCTGCGCTAGGCCGTTTCCCTGACATTGTCAGCAGGAGCCGTGCCCCCGCGCAACAGTTCGAAGCCGATCCATTCGGCCCTGCTGCCAAGCGCAAAGCGGTTGAAGGCGACCGCAGCCAAGACCGAGGTGACGAGCGTAACGACCATGAAGTCGATGTAATGGAGCCCGACTGCGGCAGAGAACCCGTCGAGGAAAGTATAGGCCGCATACAGGCCGATACCCCAGACCACGCCCGCGATCGCGGAGCGCGCCGCGACATTGTGGAACAGCAATCCGACGATGAAGGCGGAGAGAATCGGCATCGAAGAAAGGCCGTTCAGCTGCTGCAGCAGGTTGATGATGCTTTCGGCATTCATAAAGACCGGCACCATCACGATTGCTAGGATGGTGGCGAAAACGCTCATCACCGCGCCCAGTTCCCAGTGGTTCTTCACCTCGCCCACGAATTGCTCGTGGAAATCGACCGAATAGAGCGCCACAGTCGAGTTCAGTACTGCGCTGAAAGTCGTGATGACCGCTGCCGCAACCATGGCGGCGAAAGCGCCCGACAACCAGCTGGGAAGGACTTCGGCTACCAGTCGCCCGTAAGCCGCATCGCCGACATCGCCGAACAGCTTGTAGGCGACGACGCCCGGGATTACCACGATGGGCGGAACCACGAGGATACGCACCGCCGCGGCTGCAAACACGCCTTTGCGCGCTTCTTTCACCGTGGGTGCGGCCATGGCTTTCTGCGTAATGTTCTGGTTGGTCGACCAGTAGAAGACCTGGATGAACGCCATACCAGTGAACAGCGTGTGGAAGGGTATCGGGCTGTCTGCGGCGCCCACCATGCTCAGCCGTTCGGCTGGCACGCCGGTAACGATGTCGAAATCGACTGCCGCCAGCGCGAGAAACACGATCAGCAGGGCGAGGGCGAGGATGCCGATGCCTGAAAAGGTGTCCATCACTGCGACTGCTCGCAGGCCTCCAAAGACGGTATAAGCTGCGCCGATCAGCGCGAGCCCAATCGAGAAGGCGATCAACGGGACCTGTGCCCCGAACAGCGACTGTAGGAACAGCCCTCCCGAATAGAGTGCCGCCGGGAGATAGATCAGCAGGTTGCCCACAATGAAGATTGCCGAAATTAGTGTGCGGATCGACCGGCCATCATAGCGCCGCTCAAGCAGCTCGGTCACGGTCGTGCAGTTGTAACGATAATAAAGCGGCACGAAAACGAAGGCAAGTGTCATCAGGCCGATGAAGCCAGCGATCTCCCACCAGGCGAGCAACAGCATCTGGTTGCCGTTCATTCCCACGAGCTGGTCGGTCGAGAGGTTCGTAAGGGTTATGGCGCCAGCGACGAAGACCCAGCTCAGGCCTTTGCCCGCAAGGAACACGTCCTGTTCGGAGCCG
>DMWU01000122.1:4048-5271 GCA_003483125.1 Erythrobacter sp.
TTGCCCGCAAGGAGCACGTCCTGTTCGGAGCCGTCGTGCCGCGCACTGCGAACCTTCCACCAAGTCAGCAGTCCGACCAATGCAGTGAGACCGATGAAAACCGCGATTTGTGGCAGGTTACCGAATTGCGCTGTGTCGCCGAACATTGAGACCCTCTTCCCCTTTTGCCGACTGCCTAGCCCGTCAGTTGCCAAAGGAATAGTGCCTCTAATTGGACACTGCACCAAAAAAGCCGATTGACCTTGCGACGAGATTGGCGGACGAGAACGCCGATGACCCAATCCTATCCTGCGATGCGCCTCGGCGTTTGCTATTATCCCGAGCATTGGCCCGAAGCGCGCTGGGACGAGGATGCGCGGTTGATGCGCGAAACCGGGCTTACGCGCGTGCGTATCGGCGAATTCGCCTGGAGCCGGATCGAACCCGAACGGGGCCGGTTCGACTGGTGCTGGCTAGACCGTGCAGTCGACACGCTCCATCAGGCGGGCCTGGGCATCATCCTAGGTACGCCAACGGCCACGCCGCCTAAATGGCTGGTCGATCGCATGCCCAACATGATCGCGATCGATCGCGAGGGCAAGCCACGGGGGTTCGGATCGCGGCGCCATTACTGTTTCAGCCACGAAGGCTATCGTGAACAAGCTGCGCGTATAACCCGCGAAGTTGGCGCCCGGTACGGCGAGCATCCGGGTGTGGTGAGCTGGCAAACCGACAATGAGTATGGCTGCCACGACACCGTGCAGAGCTTTTCGCCTGCCGCACGCGATGCCTTCAGGGCTTGGCTCGCCCGGCGTTACGGCGACATCACGAGCCTCAACGAGGAGTGGGGCAATGTCTTCTGGAGCATGGAATATCGCTCCTTCGAGGAGGTTGAGTTGCCCAACTTTACAGTGACCGAGGCCAACCCAGCCCACTGGCTCGCCTTCCGGCGCTTTTCATCGGACCAAGTGGTCACGTTCAATCGCGCGCAGGTCGAGATTCTGCGCGAATTGTCACCGGGTCGCGACATCACGCACAATGCCATGGGTTTCTGCACCGGCTACGACCACCACGATTTGTGCGAAGATCTCGATGTGCTCGGCTGGGATAGCTATCCGCTCGGCTTCCTCGAGATGTTTCGGTTCACCGAGGAAGAGAAGCGGACCTATGCGCGGCAGGGCCATCCCGACATCGCCGCCTTCCATCACGATCTCTATCGCGGCCGCACGAAGGATGGCCGCTGG
>DMWU01000273.1:0-3610 GCA_003483125.1 Erythrobacter sp.
TTCTCCTGAAAACGAGGAGCAACCATCTGCCCGCGTCCGATATTGCTGGCGCTGGCCCTGAAAGGTGTATCGGCTGACGAGCTCGGGAACCGCTTTGGGTCCATCAGCACCTCGCGCACATCGTCATATCGTGTAACCACGTACATATCGGTGCCGGGAATCTGGAACACGGGCGCCTCGTCGCGTAAGTGCTGGTAGGCGTCATAGGGGCATTGCTGCGTTTCGACGTCGAATAGATTTACGTCTGGCTGGCTCCCCATTCTTCCCTCCCGAAAATGCGAATAGGCTTCGCGGGAAGCTGCGCCGATAATCGCTGGCAGGCAACTGGCCAAAATTGGGGGTAGGGCGATGGATCGTGCGATTCAGGAATTGATCGACAAGCAGGCGATTGCCGATGTGCTGCAACGCTATTCGCGTACGCTGGACTGGCTGGACGAAGATGCCCAGGCCAGCTGTTATTGGCCTGATGCCGATATCGATTATGGTTTCTACACGGGCGATGCGGAGCAATTCCTGCCAATCGTTATGGAAATAGAACGCGGTTCTGATCGCAGGTGGCATATGCTGGGGGCCCCGTTGGTCAAATTCGGCTCATCCGGTTCGGCGAGTAGCGAATGCTACGGTATATTCGCTGGTGCAAAGCGTCAGGATGATGGCTCGCTTGCAGGCAATCTCTATGGCGGCAGGTATCTGGACGAATGGGAAAAGCGCGATGCCGGGAACGGCGAGGAATGGCGAATTTCCAAACGGCTCTACATTGTCGATTGGCACCACCCGCTAGAAAACCAACCGGGCTTTGAACCCAATCCCGAATTTCCGCTGCCGACCTTCCAGATCGATAAAAGCGGTCATCCGAACTATCGCGAATTGTAGGGTGAACTCGCGGCTACCTCTTCATCACTGCGTCGATCCGTTCGAGCATGTCGGGCCCGCGTCCTTCGCCATCCATCCATTCGCGAATCAAAGCTTCGTCCGCAGGTTTACCGTCGGCGCGATCGAGTAGTCGCTTGTTAGCCGTATGGCTGAAATGACTCTGTGCGGCGATTTCGGAGGCGAGGCGCGCTATTTCCGCGTCAAACTCGACCTCTGCGACCGAATATTCGGCAAGGCCTATGCGCACCGCCTCATCCGCACCGAACATGCGCGAGGTAAACATCAGGCGCTTTGCAGTGGCCACACCGACCCGGCGCGGCAGGCGCACACTCATTCCCCAAACTGGGGTCAGCGCAAATTTGGCGTGTGTGTCACCGAAGCGCGCAGTCTCGCTTGCGATGATGAAATCGGCTGCCAAGGCCACCTCAAGTGCGCCCGTGTAGCAATGGCCGTGTACGGCAGCGACGACCGGGATCGGCAGCTTTTCCAGCATTCTAAGCGTTTCCGAATGCCAACCTTTAGAAGGCGGATGCTCGCCTTCGGCAATTCCGCCCAGGTCGTGACCCGCCGAGAAACATTTGCCGGCGCCACGCAATACTACGCATCCGATGCCTTCGCTTGCGCCCAGCTCGGCAATATGCGTTCGCAATTGCTCGAACATCTCAACGGTTAGCGAATTGAGCTTGTCAGGACGGTTGAGCGTCAACTGTGTCCAGCCGTCGAGATCTTCGCGTATGATTGTGTCGCTCACAGGATCATTCCCCCTCGGCTGGCGGGTCCATATAGTCGCGATAATAGGTCAGCTGCCCATTTGCGACCTTGTATATGCCGCAGCCGCCGCGTGAACCCTCTGGCGAATGCATTGTCCAGCGCGACCAGCAGGCGTGATCGTCGCCACAGATTTCGTCGAGTGTGAAGTGGACCTTCCGTTCGCCCATTTCCTTGACCATGGTGGTCATGAACCCAAGGATCGCCTCGCGCCCTTTATGCGTGCCCCAAACTGGATCTTCGACAACCGCGTCTTCCGCGAAGAGTGGCGCGAGCTTTGTGTAGTCGCCATCGTCCTGGATGCGCCAGAATTCTTCGATCACGCGTTGCGCTTCACCGGGCATGATTATCCTCCCTATTAAGTTCCTGCAATTTCGGGATGCCGCTCTGCCAATGAAAAACCTGGCTGCGGCGCAGTCGGTTCTTGCTGGTAACAGGCGGTATCGTAAAAATCGTGCAGTCGCGAAATCTTGCCATCGCGAATTTCGACCACACCGCAAATATGCGGCGTCATTAGGTCGCGCCCTTCCGCGTCCCAATGGTGATCAATCCTTTCGGTGAGGACTGCATTGCCGTGCGAGGCTATATGGACAAGATCGGCGGTAAAATGCGTCATTTCCGCCAGTATCGGGATTTCATTGGAAAAGCCGCCCGATGTCAGTAATTGGAGGACTGCCTCTTGCCCGACCAGATCAGGCAAGCCGCTGTTTGACCATATGAAATCTTCGGTCGTCAATTCAGGGATCGCCTCAACGATACGACCATCATCCATCGCCTTGAATATGCTCAAAGCCAGCCTCTCATTGGCGTTCGATGCTACGTCGAGGTCAATCATCGCTCGTTCCTAATTTACCGCCCGCTCCTTGCCTTCCCAGTAGGGCGCGCGAAGTTCGCGCCTCAAGATCTTGCCGGATGGGTTGCGGGGGAGGGCGTCGATGAAATCGACCGATTTGGGGCATTTGTATCCGGCAATATGCTCGCGCGAATGGGCGATTACATCTGACTCGCTTAGTTCCTTGCCCTCTTTAACGACGACGCATGCTTTCACGGCTTCGCCCCATTTCTCGTGAGGCACGCCAATTACGGCGACATCGGCAACATCGGGATGCGCGTAGATCGCGTTCTCTACCTCTGCCGGATAGACGTTTTCGCCGCCGGATATGATCATGTCCTTCACCCGGTCGTGGATGTAGAGATAGCCATCTTCATCGAGGTACCCGGCATCCCCCGTCCGCAGCCATCCATCGGCGTCGATGGTTTCCCGCGTTGCTTCATCATTGTTCCAATAGCCGCGCATGTTCTTGCTTGATCGCGTGGCGATTTCGCCCACCGTATCGGCGGGCAGTTCGTTGCCTTCTTCGTCAATTATCTTGATCTCGACCCCTTGCAGCGGCGTTCCAACCGAACGCATGCGCTTGCTGCCCTCCGGCACGTGGTCCTCTGGATCGAGTGCGACGATCGTGCCTGACGTTTCCGTCATGCCGTACATCTGCACAAAGCCGCAGCCCAGCACTTCCATGGCCTGCTTCATCAGCTCAAGCGGGATCGGTGATGCGCCATAGGTAATATATTTGAGACGACTGAAATCGACCTCGCCTACGCGGGGGTGGTTCAGCAAGATCTGGATCGCCGCGGGGACCAGGAAAATCTTGGAAATATTGTAATTTTCAATCAGGTCGAGTGCCTGGGTCGGATCATATTCGGGCAAGACGATCGAGTTTGTACCCGCAACCATCGTCCCGATGCCAGTCCCCGTTCCCGAGATATGAAAGCACGGCATGGCGAGCAGGGTAACGTCGCCTTCAACCGGCTCCTGCCATTTGCGCATTTCGCCTTCACTTCCCGATGCGTCCCGGCTCGAGAGTATCGAGCCATGCGTCATCACGGCGCCCTTTGGCCTGCCAGTCGTCCCGGATGTATAGAGCTGCAACGCATCGTCCTCAGCGCGCAAAATGACGTTGGGTGCCTC
>DMWU01000273.1:3987-4168 GCA_003483125.1 Erythrobacter sp.
TCACTTGTGGTATTTGATCGGCGATCTTTGACAGGATTGGGGCAAATCCTTCGCCAACAAACACGACCTCCGCGCCACAATTGTCGACGATATAGGCGACCTCGGGCGGGGCCAGCCGCCAGTTTACCGGCGTCATCACGGCGCCCAGTTTCGCAGCGCCAAGCAAGGCCTCGAAATAGAG
>DMWU01000010.1 GCA_003483125.1 Erythrobacter sp.
TTGATAGCCCCTTCCACAATGCGGGGCCTCACACATGAAATTTCTACACCTTGCAGCCGCCGCTGCCCTTGCCGCTGCCCCGGCTTTGGCTGGCAAACCAGTTGAAGCAGACAATAGCAAGTTTACCGGCGACGATATCTTCGGGCTAACCGTAGGCAGCGACCCGCAAATAAGCCCCGATGGCCAGCAAATTGCCTATGTCCGTCGCACCAATGACATCATGCTCGACAGGGCGGTGGCTTCAATATGGCTTATCGATGTCGCCAGCGGCGCTGAGATTCCACTGGTTGCGGGCGAAGGCTCCCATGGCTCGCCACGTTGGTCGCCCGATGGCAAGCACCTGGCCTATGTATCGACCGAAAGTGGTGGTGGCGCTGAAATACACGTGCGCTGGATGGAAAATGGCGCGAGCGCAAATATCACGGCGTTGGCGGAATCTCCCTCATCGATTAGCTGGTCCCCCGATGGCAAAAGCATTGCCTACACTGCCCGCGTTCCGGGCAAGCCCGCATCGTTAGGCAAGGCTCCCGCAAAGCCCGAGGGGGCTGAATGGGGCAAGCCGCTGCAGATCATCGACAAGGTTACCTACCGGTTTGACGGCGGCGGCTATGCCAAGGCCGGAACCACGCAGCTCTTCATCGTATCTGCGAATGGCGGCGCACCTCGCCAGCTTACCTTCGGCGATTATAACAATGGCGGCGCGTTGGAGTGGAGCCCTGACGGAAGCACAATCTATTATACCGCAAATCGTAGCCCTGACTGGGAACTGGAACCGCGCGGTATCGAGATCTATGCGCTCGACATAGCAAGCGGAGAAATTACGGCCCTCACAGACCGCAACGGCCCCGACTATGCTCCTCAAGTTTCTCCTGATGGAAGCAAGATCGCATATTTGGGATTTGATGATGTTGGCAATGCATATGATCAGGCCAACCTCTATCGAATGAATGCGGATGGTACGGGCAAAGAGCTCGTCGCAGCAGATTTTCCTGCCAGCATTGACGGAATGGAATGGACCGATGCAGGCCTGTTCGCCAGTTTCGAGCAAAATGGCGAGCACCGCGTCGTCAAGATTTCTCCGGACGGCGAAACAACGGAACTCTCGCCTCGATTGGGGAGCACATATTACGCGCTGCCCTATACGGGCGGCCAATGGTCGGTCAGCAATAATGGCGTAATCGCATTCACTACGGCCAGCCCGGTACGCCCGCCTGACATTGGCGTAACCACGCGCCGCGGAGGCACTCGCCAACTCACACAGCTGAATGAAACCAAGCTTGCGGGCAAGCAATTGGGCCAGACGATAGAGATTGCCGTGACTGCGCCCGATGGTGTGCGGATACCTGCATGGATCACCTTGCCGCCAGGCTACAAACAGGGTGACAAGGTGCCAACGATTCTCGAAATGCACGGCGGCCCATACGCCGCCTATGGCCCTGAATTCTCAATCGATTATCAACTCTATGGTGCTGCGGGCTATGCCGTCCTGTTCAGCAATCCCGGCGGATCGACCGGCTATGGCGAGGAGTTCGCCGACCGGATTGAAGACAATTATCCGATCAGCAATTTCGATGAGCTTATGGCGGTTGTAGATTCGGCAATTGCTGCGGGCTATGCGGATCCGGGCAATCTCTATGTTACCGGCGGTTCTGGCGGTGGCGCACTGACCAGCTGGCTGGTTGGCAAGACAGACCGGTTCAAGGCTGCAGCGACACACAAACCGGTTATCAATTGGGTCAGCCAATCGCTGATGGCTGATGGAACTCCCTTCTTTGGCCGCTATTGGTTGGGGTCAATGCCCTGGGAAAACCCGGATCATTATTGGGAGCGTTCGCCCCTCAGCCTGGTCGGAAATGTAAAGACTCCTACCCTGGTACTGGTTGGCGCGGACGACTACCGCACGCCGCGGAGCGAGGCGGAACAATATTATGGAGCGCTGAAGCTTGTTGGTGTCGATACCATGTTGGTCATCACGCCAGATTCGAGCCACAACAACCTTACACAAAGCCCAAGCCAGCAAGCCGCGCGTACTTCGGCCGTGATTGCCTGGTTCGACAAGTATCGAAAGAGTGATGCTGAAGAGTAAGGCTTCGGCTGCGGGATGCACGAAGATAAGTTGAACCTATCCGAGCGCATCCTTCACAGCGGCCGCGTGATGTCTGGCATTTTCTGCATAATGGGCTATGCCCATACGCATGCCTGCAACTGCGGCGTCGGATAGACCCTTAAGCGGTTTGGCTGGACGGCCCGCCCATAGGGAGCGCTCTTCCATGACCTTGCCTTCGGTCAGCATGGCGCCGGCAGCAAGCATGGCATCTGAGCCAATCACCGATTTGTTCATGGCAATTGCGCCAAGGCCGACAAAGCCGCGATCCTGAATGGTGCAGCCGTGAACCATCGCCATATGGCCGATCAGCACATCGCCGCCGATAATTAGCGGAGAGCCGTCAGGATCGCCCGGGCGCGGCGGGTCGCAGTGGCAAACGCTGCCGTCCTGGATATTGGTGCGCTCGCCAATCACGATCCGGCTGACATCAGCCCGGAGCACGCAATTGTACCAGATTGATGATTCCGCCCCGATTTCGACATCGCCAATAATGGTGCAGCCAGGCGCAATGAATGCACTGTCGTGGATCTTTGGCGACTTCCCGTGGATAGGAATAATGTTCACGCCGGGTCGATTGGTCATTGCGTGGCCTCCCACTGCTCTTGTGTGATGCTGTACTGGATTGTCGGATTGTTTTCTGGAGAAAATGAAGGATCGCTGAAATCGAGGTCTTTCCGGCGCTCCATCCCCAGTTTCTCCATAAGCCGCCAGCTTCCTACATTGCCCTCGCTGGTCAAGGCAGCGAGATGCGGCACACCAATGCTGGTGAATGCCCAGTCGACGACCGAGCGCATCGCCTCATATGCATATCCCATACGCCATCGATTTTCACAGATCAGCCAGCCGATTTCGTGATCGCCCTGATTGGGCGCATGCTCATTATCGACCCGCTTCATTCCTGCATGGCCGACCAGGTCGCCGCTGGATTTCTCTACCAGCATCATGAAGCCGAAGCCTTCGCGCGCGAAGGATGCCATGGTCTTGGCGTGCTTTGCCTCAAGCTCATGCGGCTCCTTCACTCCGCCCAAATGCTCCATAACTGTAGGCGTGTTGAGGATTTTGTCCTGCAATGCGGCATCGCTCTCGTCGATCCTGCGCAGGATGAGCCGTTCAGTCTCCAATACGATGTCAGGCATTGAGAAGGCGTGCCGCATGCGCTGCATGGTAGGTGAGCACGCCGGAGCAGCCTGCGCGTTTGAACGCCATCAGCGTCTCCAAGACCAGGGCGTCACGATCGCCGGCACCTGCGGCAACCGCAGATTCGATCATCGCGTACTCGCCGCTTACCTGATAGGCGAACACAGGCACTTCAAACTGCTCCTTCACTCGGCGTACAATGTCGAGATAGGGCAAGCCTGGCTTGACCATCACACTGTCCGCACCCTCGGCAAGATCAAGCTCCACTTCGCGTAGCGCCTCCTCGCCATTAGCCGGATCCATCTGGTAGGTCTTCTTGTCGCCCTTAAGCCGTCCGCGCGAACCCACGGCATCGCGGAAGGGGCCATAGAAAGCGCTCGCATATTTTGCGGCGTAGCTCATGATCTGGACGTTGGGGTGTCCGTTCATCTCCAATGCGATGCGGATCGCCTGCACGCGCCCATCCATCATGTCAGAAGGCGCGATTATATCTGCGCCAGCCTCTGCCTGGTTCAATGCCTGATCGACAAGAACCGCAACCGTATCGTCATTGGTGACGTATCCCGCTTCGTCGATAAGTCCGTCCTGCCCGTGCGCGGTATATGGATCGAGCGCGACATCTGTGAGAATGCCGATATCCTCGCCACAGGCATCGCGTATTGCCTTGATCGCTCGGCACATCAGGTTGTCGGGGTTGAGCGCCTCCGCCCCATCGTCGCTGCGCTTATCCGCTGGGGTATTGGGGAATAGCGCAACACACGGGACGCCCAGCGCTACCGCCTCCCTGGCGCGTGCAGCTATGCCATCAACCGACCATCGTGAAACGCCGGGAAGTGTCGCGATTGGTTCTTCCTGACCCTCGCCTTGTGTCACGAATAGCGGCCAGATCATGTCCGCTGGCGTCAGGACGTTTTCACGATGGAGCGCGCGGCTCCAACTCGTCGCGCGCGTGCGGCGCAGGCGCAAATTGGGATAGGTGGAACTCATGCCATGCCTGTTGCCGCAAAATTTCAAGTGGTGCAATCGCTTGTATTGTCTCGCTCAACCAACCTCTCGGCGCAGATCCAGCCGTTCAATCTCGCGCTTCGGCCCCTCTTCTTCCGAGGGTCGCCGTTCGAGGTCTTCAAGGGCCGCACCCGGCTCGACCTCCTTTATCTCCGCCAGCTTCGCGCGAAAATCCAGCAATTCCCGCCCGTCTAGTTGAGCGCGGGAAACAAAGCGGACGCTTGCGGGATTGATCGCCTTGCCACCGCGATACATTTCGTAATGGAGGTGCGGGCCGGTCGATAATCCTGTGGAGCCGACATATCCGATAACCTGGCCCTTGCGGACATTCTGGCCGCTGCGAACCGCCAGGCGGCTCATGTGGCAATAGCGGGTCGAAAGGTTGTTTTCGTGTCGCAGGCGCACCGCAATTCCGCATCCGCCCGAGCGGCCTGCACTCGTTACGCGGCCATTAGTAACGGCGACAATCGGTGTGCCATGGCGGGCGCGGAAATCCATGCCTGAATGCATACGCCGATATCCCAGTATGGGGTGTCGGCGCATCCCAAAGCTTGAGGTGATCCGCCCGGGAACCGGGGCCACCAGGCCGTTCCGCTCTTCTCCCACGCCGGAGGCTTCGTAGAAAATGCCATCCTTGCCCCAGCGCATCAGTTGCGTCCTCGGCTTACCATTGCGTTCTATGCCCGCGTACAGCAATTGGCCCGCCTGTCTTTCGCCAGTAGCGGCACGACGATAGGCTAGGATAATATCGAACTCGTCGCTCGCGCGGATCGCCCGATTCATGTTCAGGTGGCCGTCCATTGCCTTGATAAATGCCTGCACTGAACTTGCGGGGGCCCCGGCTGCACGCGCAGAACGATAAAGGCTTGAACCCACGGTTCCGCGAATGCGGAGCGGAGTGTCATCGACGCGGATCACGTTGCGGGTGAGCGACAGATTCCCGCCATCTCGCAGGATGTTGAGTTCAAGGTCAAACCTGGCGCGAAAGCTTAGTTCATCAAGCGGGCGCGCCGCACCGACCTCTGGCCGACGCCCCAGAACTACGTCGATCTTGGTTCCAGTTTCGATATCTTCGAACGGAATTTCAGCCGCGACCAGTTCGCTGATCCGTTCCGCATCAGAGGAGCCGACACCTGCGCGCCGCAACATATTGTCAAAGCTGTCGCCGCGACGTAGCGTTGCGACCAGCTCTATTTGTGGCCTTTCAGGAGCAGATTCCAGTGGGATTACTTGCGGCCCCGCACCCATTTGTCGGCCGCTATCCGCACCCAATGCTAGCGGCATGATCATATGGCTGCGAAATTCATCGCGCGACGCAGCGTCTATTTGCATCGCCGGCCTTGCCTCAAGCGGGGCGAAATCCGGCCAAAATGCGAGCGAAAGCGCGCCAAGGCCCAGCATTGTGCCAAGGCCGCGGAACCAGCGGCCACTCCCTATGTCTTGCGCAAGGTCCGGGGCGATATCGATCTTTTCGAGTTGATGCGAAGCTTTCTCGCGCCACTTGCCGTGTGCCTTACCCAGCTTGGAGGCAGTTGGCGAAATCTGCGATCTTATCTGGCCTACAGGCTCTTCGACCTGCTCAAGCATGCCAGGCTTCTTTTCGTCAGGCGCGTCAGCCTTTTCAGGTGGCAGTTTGTCGACGGCAAGATCAGTACTTGCCTCCGCAAACTCTGCCGCCATGTCGCGCGCATTGTCCAAGATCTGCTCTCCCGCCTGACTCCGAGGACTTCAATGCCCAATTTCCATGCCTGATCAAAGGGAATCTGGCCCTAATGCGCGATAAAGCGAGTCCGGATAGCGACAAGATGTGCATTTGGCGCCAGCAGCCTTGCCCGCCAACAAGGGCAATGCCAATATGGCGGTGTGAAGCGGCATTCGAGCGATAGTGTGGTCAAGGCGGTCTTGGGCCCGACCAATACAGGCAAGACCCATCTCGCAATCGAGCGAATGTGCGGCCATTCAAGCGGAATGATCGGTTTTCCCCTGCGCCTGCTTGCGCGCGAGGTCTACGACCGTGTTTGCGCGATCAAGGGCGAAGCCTCGGTGGCGCTGATCACGGGTGAAGAGCGTATTGAGCCGCCTGACGCGCGATATTTCTGCTGCACCGCCGAGGCCATGGACCGTTTGGGTGGCGGGCACGCATTTGTCGCATTGGACGAGGCGCAATTAGGCGCCGATTCGGAGCGCGGCCATGTTTTCACCGATCGCCTGCTCAATGCGCGCGGGCGCGAAGAAACCATGCTCTTGGGCTCAGCAACGCTGGAGCCCATGGTGTGCGCCCTCGTTCCAGGTGCCGAACTGATTGAGCGACCAAGATTTTCCTCGCTCTCCCATGTTGGCAGTGTGAAACTCTCTCGCCTGCCGCCGCGCAGTGCAGTGGTCGCCTTCTCCTCTGAGCAAGTTTACGCCATGGCAGAGATGTTGCGGCGCTTTCGAGGCGGCGCTGCCGTTGTGATGGGCGCTCTCTCACCAGAAACGCGCAACAAGCAGGTCGAAATGTTCCAAAATGGTGAGGTGGATTATATCGTCGCCACCGATGCCATAGGGATGGGCCTCAATCTCGACTTGCACCATGTGGCCTTTGCAGCGCTCACAAAGTTCGACGGCAGGCGAAAGCGTCGGCTTACCCCGGCGGAGATGGCCCAGATTGCAGGGCGAGCTGGACGGCACCAGCGGGACGGGACCTTCGGAACGATTTCGGGCCTGCGCGGCGAAAACAACGCGGAATTCACCGAAGAAGAGATCTATGCGATCGAGGAACACCGCTTCCAGCCGCAGACCCACCTCTTCTGGCGCAATGCAGAGCCGCGCTTTGATAGCCTGAAAGTGCTAATCGGCGATCTCGAAGCTCCGCCACGGGAGGATGTACTCCGCGCTGCGCCTGAAGCTATCGATCTCGCCGTTCTCAAGCGTCTGGCCGATGAGCCTTTGGCGCAATCGATCAAAGGGGCAGCACAAGTCCGCCGGTTCTGGGAGGCGTGCTGCTTGCCCGATTTTCGTCAAATAGGGGTTGAAACGCATGCCCGCTTCGTGGCGCGGCTTTGGCGTGACTTGCAAAATGGCTATCTGGGCGCGGACTATGTTGGCGCCCGCATTGCTGAACTTGACCGGATGCAGGGCGATGTTGATACCTTGCAAGGCCGGATCGCGGCGATAAGAAGCTGGGCCTATATTTGCCAGCGCCCCGATTGGGTGTTGGCGCGCGATGAGATGGCCGCGCGCGCGCGCGCGGTCGAGGCGAAATTATCGGACGCGCTCCACGCGCGGCTGACCGAACGATTTGTCAATCGAAGGACGACACTCTTGATGAGATCATTGGGCGAGGATGGCGCTGCGCTGCCCGTAAAACTGGCGGCTGATGGCCAATTGACGGTCGAGGATGAGGTCGTAGGCCATCTCGAAGGGTTCCGCTTTGTGGTCGATCCATCTGCCGGGGCGGCCGATCGTAAGATGCTACTTGCAGCTGGCGAGAAAGCCCTGCCCGGCCTGCTCGCCCAGAGAGCGCAATGGCTGATCGAGAATGGACTGGAAGAACTTTCGATTGCGGATGGCGCAGTCAAATGGGGAGAGCACCTACTCGCGAAGATTGCCATTCCAGATAATTTTGGCGCCCCGCGTCTCGAGCTTTCCCGAGATATATCCATGCTGGCGGAGGCGCCAAAGCAAGCTTTGGAAGCCGAGCTCGCCACATGGCTGGAAGCAAAACTTGAACCGCTTGCCCCCATGCGAAAGCTGGCAGAGGCGGCACGCGATCCTGGGGTCGGCTCGGAAGCGCGAGCGCTGATCCATACACTGATAGCGGGATGCGGCATGGTGAGTCGCGAGAAGGCCGGTCTGGAGCATCTACCCAAGGACTTACGCCCTATACTGCGCAAATTGGGGGTCACATTCGGGGCGCTCGATATTTTTGTCTTTGCGTTGCTCAAGCCTGCTCCACGACGGTTGCTGCATAGCCTGGGCCTAGACAAGCGCGATGGCCAGGAGGCGATGCTGCCCGTGATCGCAGGCGGAAAGCGACTTCCTGCCGGCTATCGGCCCGCGGGCGACCAGGCGATCCGTATCGACCTGGCAGAAAAGATTATACGGGCGGCCTTCGATACACGCGCAAAAATGGGGGCCGAGAAGCCCGGTGCGCAATTTTTCCTCGATCCCGCTCTTGCGATCTCCATAGGGCTTGAAGAGGCAAGCTTTCGCCGACTGTTGGGCGGTGCGGGCTTCCGTTGCCAAAAAGCGCCCGATCTTGCCGAAGGCGCATTTGGCCCACCAGCCCCCGATATCTGGCTGTGGCGCCCAAGGCGCAAGCACGATCGTGGGCAAGGCAAGCCGCAACATTCCCGCACGAAGGGCAAGCGGCCAGGCGGCAAGAGAAATGGACGCAAGGAAGCGAATGAACCCGTCAAGAGCTCAGGCGCATTCGACGCGCTTGCAGAACTTATCCGCTGATGCGCATAGACCGCGCGCTGGTCTATCTACGTTTTGCCCGCACCCGCAGCCGCGCACGCGTGATTATCGAGGCAGGCCACGCCAGAAAAAACGGCCATCATGTGCGGCGCATCAGTGAAGAAATTGTCCCCGGCGATGTATTGACCCTGCCAATTGGCGACACGGTGCGCGTAATTGAGGTTCTCGATCTGCCAGAACGGCGCGGACCGCCGGGATTTGCCCGCTCTCATTATCGCGAGCTTGACCGGGACGTGAAAGCGAAATAGCTGCAACCGCAGGCAAGCAAAATCCAAGGGAAAGCCGATCAATGACATATGTCGTCACAGACGCCTGCATCCGCTGCAAATACACCGACTGCGTAGAGGTCTGCCCGGTAGACTGTTTCTACGAAGGTGAGAACATGTTGGTAATCAATCCCAGCGAATGCATTGATTGCGGCGTTTGTGAGCCTGAATGTCCGGCTGAGGCAATCCTGCCGGACACGGAAGACGGGCTGGAGCAGTGGCTGGAGATCAACACGAAATATTCGGCCGAATGGCCCAATATCACCAGCCAGAAAGAGCCGCCTGCCGATGCAGACGACCATAAGGGCGAAGAAGGCAAGTTTGAGAAGTTCTTCTCGGCTGAACCGGGCGAAGGCGACTAACCACGGCCTCGTTGCCGGGCCTGAGCTGATTTGCACATGCTGATCCAGGATGCGGCTATGCCGTAGCGTCAGAGGCACGATTCATGCCCAGGATGGGGCATGAACGGCCCAGACTCGCAATTTTGTTGTAATTATGTTATATAATTGATCAACCGCACCGGCTTGGTCCCGGGGGCGGATGCGAAACATAAGGACATTGGACCAGTAACAACAGCAGTGGTGAGGCCGGCGGAGCCTGATTTTTCAGGCCCGAGTTAGAGTCTGCGACTGCCAGTTTACCGGTCCGCGATGAAAGGATTTTGCATGGCAAGTAATGCACCTGCCTTCGATGTGGGCGATTACGTCGTCTACCCCAAGCACGGGGTTGGCCGTGTTATCGAGCTACAGAATGAAGAAATCGCCGGAATGCAGCTGGAGCTATACGTTTTGCGCTTTGAAAAAGAGCGCATGACGCTGCGAGTTCCGGTAAACAAGGTTGAATCGATCGGAATGCGCAAGCTTTCGAGCGACAAGGCGCTGAAAGAGGCGATTGAAACGCTCAAAGGCAAGCCCAAGGTCAAGCGCACCATGTGGTCGCGCCGCGCCCAGGAATATGAAGCGAAGATCAATTCGGGAGAGATCGTATTGATCGCCGAAGTTACTCGCGACCTCTTCAGGCCCGACGACCAACCCGAGCAGAGCTATTCGGAACGCCAGATCTTCGAGGCAGCTTCAAGCCGCCTCGCACGCGAACTGGCTGCGATGGAAAAAACAGACGAGCCCACTGCGCTTGAGAAAATCCTCGATGTGCTGCGCGAGCATGCTCCGCAATATTATGAAGACACAGAAGAAGCCTGATTCTCAAGAGCCAGGTAACAAGATAGAGGGCCGCCGATTGGGCGGCCCTTTTTCTTTGGGTTGAAGTACTGCGCTCACTGTATTATATCAGCAACACGCGTAGGTGGAGATACAATAATGCTGAACAGGTTTTTTAAGAGGATGGCGCCCTTGGCCGCGATCGCATTGGGTGCGGCCGTGTCCGGCTGTGACCGCGTAGAGATCAAGATTGATGGCGTCGATATGGATGGTGTGCCGCTTTCCGAACTCGATACCTCAGGCGATGCGCCAAAAGCAGTCGCAATGTTTGGCCCTGATTCGATAATCATTACTGAAGGTGAAGACCTTTCGATTGAGGTCGAGGGCGATGATGAAGCCGTTGATGCGATGCGCTTCACTCTTGAAAAAGGAAGGCTGGGCGTAACCCGGGACTTCGATATTTGGGACGAGGGCAAAGCGACAGTACGCGTGACGATGCCCGCGCCCGAAGATCTTTCCATGGCCGGAAGCGGACATATCGAGTCCTTCGCCATGGCAAACAGGGCCGAAATCAACATTGGCGGCTCTGGCTCAATCAAGGTCGATGAAATTTCGTCAGAGCGGCTCGACGTAAATATTGGCGGTTCGGGCGATGTTTCAGGCAAGGGAACTGCAGAGCGGCTAGATGTAAATATCGGCGGTTCGGGCCATGTCCGTTTGGCCGAGTTGAAAGCTGATCGCGCAGATATCAACATTGCCGGCTCAGGCGATGTAAGCTTCGCGTCCGATGGCAGGGTTGAGGCAAATATCATCGGATCGGGCGACGTTACCGTGAAGGGCAGCGCCAAATGCGAGGTCAATGCGATCGGATCTGGCACCCTTAACTGCGACAATTCATCGGATTCCGATGAAGAGGTAGAGGCAGAAGCCGAAGAATCCTGATTCTTCTATCCGAACACAATTCTGCGGCCTGGCGTTCCTGCAATCGGAGTGTCAGGCCGCAGCGCGTTTAAGCCTGTCATTAATTGCCTTACCGATCCCGTGAGGTTGTATAGGTGCAACCGAGATTCCAGCCTTATCCGAAGCGGCAGCGATATGAAGGCAATCATACAGGCGAGCCGCGGCCTCGGCCTTGTCCCCGCCAGGCGACAGGTTCACATCCCCCTCGATCTCACCAAACCCGATCATGAAATCGCCCGGCTTCGGCTTTGTGCGATTGAGGTGAAGCGGCTTGCCGGGCGAATAATGTCGCTCAAGCTGACCAGGCGCCTCGATTTGCTCAGCGGAGCCCCTCTCTTCGGGGCCCAAGAGATCGCTGAGTGCCTCTTTCGGGATCGGGCCGGGCCGCAGCAAACGCCAAGTTCCACCTGCTCGCAATGCAACGATGGTCGATTCCAACCCCGCCTCGCAAGATCCGCCATCAACCAGAGCGGGACAATCATCGACCAGCGAGGCGTAGACATGCTCAGGCTTTGTCGGGCTCAAACCATAGCTGCGATTGGCTGATGGGGCGGCGATCGGCATACCCAACTGCTCGATAATCGCGCTCGCCACCGGGTGCGCAGGCATCCTTATGGCTATAGTCGACAGGCCCGCTGTCACCGCACGGGCAATGGGGGCGTTTTCATACAGGGGAAGCACGAGGGTGAGCGGTCCGGGCCAATAGCGCTTGGCCAGATCGAGCGCCCTGGTGTCGAATTCTGCAAGCTCACGCGCCATCTCGAGCGAGCTGACATGCACGATCAGCGGATTGAACTCCGGCCTGCCCTTTGCCGCGTAGATCTTGGCAATTGCTTCCGGGCTGTCGGCACGCGCCGCAAGACCATAAACAGTCTCGGTCGGGACAGCGACCAATTCGCCAGACTCGAGAATCTGCACCGCACGGGCGATTCCCTCTGCATTGGCTTGCAGGCATTCCGTAGCGTTCTTGCTCGTCATGCCGCTGCGCTATAGTTGGAATCAAGCATTGCCAAGCCAATTGCGAAGGGGATCGAGATAAGATGACCGCCTATGTTCCACCCACACAGGACCAATTGCTCGCTATCCGGGTAAATGCCGGGATCGAGGAGATCGCAGCCAGTGAGCGCTTCGGCGCCGCCGAACCCGACCTGGTCGAAGCAATAGTCGAGGGTATTGGTCAATTTGCGGCCGGGGAGTTTGCCCCGCTCAATCGCGTCGGCGACCTTGAGGGCGCAGTCCTTGAGAATGGCGTGGTACGTTTGCCCGATGGCTATCGCGAAGCATACCAGTCCTATGTCGAGCAAGGATGGAACGCGATCGCCAGCCCGGTGGATTTTGGCGGCCAGGGCCTTCCCTTCACGCTAGCCTGCAACGTGCTGGAAAATCTGGGTAGTGCAAATATGGCATTCAACCTGCTGCCCATGCTTTCAGTTGGCGCGATCGAGGCGTTGGAGCATCATGGCGCGGAAGCACAAAAGGCCAAATATCTGCCCAGATTGGTAAGCGGGGAATGGTCAGGGACCATGAACCTTACGGAACCGCAAGCCGGTAGCGATTTGGGCGCGCTGCGGGCCACCGCCACGCCGATCGAGGCGGGCGAACATGCTGGCAAGTACCATATCCAGGGACAGAAGATTTACATTACCTGGGGCGAACACGAACTGGCTGACAATATCATACACCTCGTATTGGCGCGCCTGCCCGATGCGCCAGAGGGTAGCCGGGGCATATCGCTCTTTATCGTGCCGAAATACCACGTGAATGATGATGGGTCGGTTGGCCCAAGGAATGATCTGCGCTGCGTTAGCCTGGAACACAAGCTGGGTATCAATGCATCGCCGACTTGCGTGATGAGCTACGGCGACAATGGCGAGTGCGTGGGTGAATTGGTTGGCGAACCCAATCGCGGGTTGATGGCCATGTTCACGATGATGAACAATGCGCGTATCAATGTCGGCAATCAGGGCGTGCAAATCGGCGAACGCGCCACACAGCAGGCGATCGCCTTTGCGCAGGAACGTGTCCAATCCGCGCGCGCGGGCTCCCCCGATAAATCACCAGTCCCCATAATCGAGCATCCCGATGTACGGCGCATGCTCCTGCGAATGAAGGCGCTGACAGAGGGCGCGCGTGCCTTGCTCTACTACTGTGCGGGACAGGTCGATCGTGGGACGCTGGGCGATCGAGACGCTGGAAACCGGGCAGAAGTGCTTGTTCCGCTGCTCAAGGCCTGGGGTACAGATATCGGCGTCGAGACTGCGGGCCTGGGCATCCAGGTGCATGGCGGGATGGGTTTCGTCGAGGAAACGGGCGCAGCCCAGCATTGGCGCGATGCGCGAATTGCCCCGATATACGAGGGCACGAACGGTATCCAGGCGGCTGACCTTGTCACGCGCAAGCTGGGGCTTGATGGCGGCGATGCAGTCATGACGTTGATCGCAGACATTCTGCAGGATAGTGCGGGAGAACCTGAGCTGCAGGAACTCGCGCGAGATTGTCAGGACGTCGCCGGATGGATGCGCGATACGGCAAGCCTCGACGATAGGCTGGCAGGTAGCGTGCCGTTCTGCAGCATGTTTGCGGTGGCAGTCGCAGGATGGCAACTGATGCGCCAGCGCAGCGCGGTAGAATCCGGTGCTGCGCCGGAGCTGGCCGGTTCGAAACCCGTCACAACAGGGTTTTTCATCGAAAGGATCGTGCCCGAGGCGCGCGGACTCAAGGCCTCGGCCATGGCAGGTGCGGGCACCCTATATGATTTGCCAAGTGAGGGCTTCGCCGGATAATAGGAGGGAATGAGCAAACCGGTCGATCCTATCGCCCGCATTGCAGCTGCACTTGAACGGCTGGCGCCGCAGCCAACCGTCGGGGTCGATTGGCTGGCAAAACCCGCCTATGTCTGGGATGGCTCGGACGCACGTGAGCTGCCTTCCATTGATGCGCCATCGCTCGATGAATTGCGCGGAATCGATGATCAGAAAGCCTCGGTCTACGAGAATGTGGCAAGGCTCGCGCTAGGCCTTGCATCCCATGACATGTTGCTATGGGGATCGCGCGGAATGGGTAAATCCGCTCTATTGCGGGCTTCAGTCAAATTCGTTCAGGAGCACGATCCAAACGCCCTTGGCCTGGTGCAGGTCGCAGCAGATGCCCTGCATACCTTACCCAATCTATTTGCGACACTCGGCCAACAGCGACGTCAGTATGTCATTTTCATAGACGACCTCGGGTTTGCTGAAGACGATAGTGTTGGACCGCGCCGCTTGCGCAGTTGGCTAGAGGGTGGTGTTGAAGCACGCCCTGCGAATACTCGGCTGGCTGTCACTTCGAACAGGCGCGCGATCCTCGCCCGTCAGGCGAATGAACAAGAGACCTCTGGTGGGGATGGCCCGCTTAATCCGCGCGATGCACTCGATGACAAATTGGCGCTCGCCGATCGGTTTGGACTTGCGGTGGGGTTCCATCCTTGCAGCAAAGAAACCTATCTCGAGATTGTCTCAGCTTATGCGGCACCCCGGGATCTCGAATTCGATGATGAGGAAGCTTTAGCCTGGGCGATGGCACGCGGGCAGCGATCCGGCCGTTCAGCCTGGCAATTCGTCGTCGAGCTAGCAGGTAGGGCGGGAAAGCCTCTCTAGACCCAAGGATTACTGTGCGGGCTGCTCCCGCGCATAGTCCTCTTCGCCAAATCTTGCTCGCGGATCACCACGAAGTTCGCGTTGAGGCCGCAGCGCATCACCTGTTATTGCTTCGATGCCTGCGCCGGGCTCGGCACCAGGCGCGAAAACACGCCAGATAATGCCAGCCGTGTCATCGCTGACCAGCAGGGATCCATCGCTTGCCCACTCAACCCAGGTTGGTCGACCCCGTGTGTCGCCATCCTCGCGCAGGAAGCTGGCAAGCACCGGCACAGGCTTTCCAGTCGGGTTACCCAAATCATCAAAGGCAACATAGACAACGTCATAACCGGACGGCGGTTTGCGATTCCATGAACCATGTTGGGCGATAAATGCGCCGCTGGCGAAATTCTCGCCCATCAAATGGCCTTCCTTGGTAAATGCCAGGCCGAGGGCCGCGACATGCGGGCCCATCGCATATTCGGGCTTGCGAGCGTATTCTGTTAGGTATGCAGGTCTAGGCGCCTCGACGCGACGATCGAAATTGTCCTTCCAATAGACCCATGGCCAGCCATATTGCGCGCCCACCGGAACGTTGGTGAGATAGTCCGGCACCAGGTCCGGGCCTAATGCGTCGCGCTCATTCACCGTGGTCCAAAGCTCGCCGGTCCAAGGGCTCCAATCCAGGCCGTTGGGATTGCGCAGCCCCTGCGCAAAGGCCCGTTGGCGCCCTGTCTCAAGATTATACTCCCATATCATGGCGCGGCCTTCTTCGACCTCCATGCCTTGTTCGCCGATATTCGATACTGATCCTACCGCGACATAGAGCCGCGTAGCTTCCGGATTGAGGATGATATTGCGCATCCAGTGCCCACCGCCGCCGGCCAGGTCCATCAGTTTGGTTGATTCACCGCTTACTGCATCTGCGCCCAGCTCATAGGGAAATGAAAGAAGGGCATTGTGGTTTGCGACATAGAGAGTGCCGTCATGCCACTCCATCCCTGATGGGGAATCCAGGTTCTCAAGGATGGTTTGCTGCATCTCGGCGACGCCGTCTCTGTCTGCATCGCGGAGCAAGACGATCTTGTTGGCGGATTCGCCCTCCGAACCAACATACTCAAGCACCTTCTTGGTGATCCAGCCGCCAATGCCTGACTGTTCGCTCTTTGGGCCGCGTGATAATACGGCCAGAATATCTCCGTTTGGCAATGCGTAGAGAATACGCGGATGGTCCAGCCCCTCTGCAAAGCGCCCAACGGCCAGGCCCTCTGCCGCATCCGGGACTTCACCTTCTTCCCATCCAATCGGCTTGGCCAGTTTCACCGACGGGAACATATTGCCTTCGTGCTCCACCAGTAGTGGATCGGTCCCCGTCAGTTCGGCAAATGGAGTGTCCGAGGTTTCTCCGCGCGTAATCCAGAAGAGTGCGAGACCCAGCAGGACAAGAATGGCGAGAAGGGCGATGAGAATTTTACGTAGTATCGACATAGGCGCTGAATAGGCGGGCTAATCCGTATCAGCAATTGATTTGAGTGTGTTGGGCTAATCCGATCGATATTTTGGCTTGTGGTGGTGCTCAGAACCACTAGATCGACCCCGTATGTACGATTTTCGTCCCGAAACTGACTTGCCCGCCGCCGAAAGATACAGGCAGCTCTACCAGGCCGCAGACGCACTGACCCAGGATGAAAGCGATGCGATTGCCAATATGGCCAATTGTACCGCTTTGATCTGGGAGTTCTTGCCCGATCTCAACTGGGCAGGGTTTTACCGCGTGGTTGGGAGTGGCGCGAATAGCCAATTGGTGCTCGGCCCCTTTATCGGGCGGCCGGCATGCATCCGAATTGAGATGGGTAAAGGTGTTTGTGGTACCTCAGCAGCCTCGGCCGAGACACAACTTGTTGAAGATGTTCATAAATTCCCCGGCCATATTCCATGCGATGCAGCCAGTAGTTCCGAACTGGTCGTGCCAGTAATACGAGACGGCAAAGTAATCGCCGTGATCGATTGCGATAGCCCCCTTCCCGCAAGGTTTACGGCTGAGGATGCTACTGGACTGGAAGCGCTCGCCGAACTTCTCTCGAAGCGGATCTGAGGCGCAGGCAAGAAGGCGGGAAAGTTGCGCGGCGCAACTTCTCTGCTGTGAGTGCTAGATATCTGCGCCTGTCAGCTTCTGGCAGATCAAATCTAGCTGATCGAGCGTTGTATATCGGATCGTCACGGCACCCGATCGAGGATCCGCATCGGTCTTAATGCGCACGGTCATGCCCAGAAACTCTTCCAGATGCGCCTGGACCGCTTCAATATCGGCATTCTTGGCCGGATCGCCTCGCTTGGGGCTTTTTCCTTGCGAAGTCTTGGCCTCGCTATCCCCGCGCATCAGTTTCTCGACCTCACGTACCGACAGGTTCTCTTTCACCGCACGTCTAGCGATCTTTCCAGCGTCTTCGTGGCCGATCAGCGCGCGCGCATGGCCCATTGAAAGGGATGTATTTTCAACGAGTTCGAGTACATCTTCGGGCAATTGAAGCAAGCGCTGAAGATTGGCCACGTGACTGCGCGATTTCTCGACCATTTGCGCAATTTCTGCCTGCGTCATCCCCTCTTCATCCGCCAGGCGATGATAGGCACGCGCTTCCTCTACCGGGTTGAGATCCTCTCGCTGGATATTTTCGATCAATGCCAACGCCATGACTTCACGTTCATCGAGGTCACGCACAAGCGCAGGTATCTCGTGTAGTCGAGCCTTCTGCGCAGCGCGCCAGCGTCGTTCACCAGCGACTATCTGATATTTACCCTCGCCGCTCTTGCGGACAATAATGGGCTGGATCACTCCGCGCGAGGCGATTGACGCAGCCAATTCCTGCAGGGCAGATTCGTCAAAGCGGGTGCGAGGCTGGCCGGGCAGTGACGATATTGAAGCGATAGGCAGATTTGCGAGCCCTGATCCCGAATAAGTTTCTGTAGTTGCGCTATTTTCTTTGTTTTCGG
>DMWU01000233.1 GCA_003483125.1 Erythrobacter sp.
AAGCACAGAAAAGACTATCGGCTTTTGATCCTGTCGCCTTTCGAACGAATGATTGCCAAGCGCTATCTCCTACCGGGGAAGGGCGAGGCGTTTATTGCGTTGGTGGCAGGGATCAGCGTGGGCGTGGTGATGCTCAGCGTAGCAATGCTGGTTGTTGTCATGAGTGTGATGAACGGGTTTCGGGCGGAGTTGCTCGACAAGATTGTGGGCCTCAACGGACATGCCATCGTTCAGGCTTATGGAGGCAGGCTGGATGATTGGGAGGATATCCTCGAGGATGTTCGCACCACGCCTGGCGTTGTCGAAGCATCGCCACTTATCGAACAGCCATTGCTCACCAGCTTTAACGGGCGTGTGGAGGCTGTGCTTGTTCGGGGTAATACCGATGAGGATATCGGCAAGCTCTCCGATAAGATCGTGATGGGAAATCTCTCCGAATTACAGCCGGGCGATGGCAATGTCGCGATCGGGGTCAGACTGGCACAGAATATCGGTGCGCGGGTGGGCGACACTATCACCATCATCAATCCGCAGGGGCGCTCTACGCCCTTTGGCACGGTGCCACGCCAGATCGGCTACCAGGTTTCAGTAATCTTCGAAGTCGGTATCTATGACTATGACGAGGCATTTGTCGTGATGCCGATGGAGGATGCTCAAACCCTTTTGCTGATCGGCGATACCGTTGGCATGATCGAAGTCACAGTTGATGATCCTGATCTCGTGGGCGAGATCTTGAGTCCGGTTGCCGAGCAGGTTGCAGGCGAAGCAGTGATTGCGGACTGGAAGACTATAAACTCCGCTCTGTTCGAGGCCTTGCAGGTCGAACGCGTTGCCATGGCGTTTGCTCTGAGCTTCATGGTCCTAGTCGCGGCCTTCAATATCCTGTCCAGCCTTGTCATGCTGGTGAGAGCGAAGACGCGCGATATCGCCATCATGCGAACAATGGGTGCCACGCGCCGCAGCCTGATGAAGATATTCGTAACGACCGGTTTTACAGTCGGCGCAATTGGGACGGTGATCGGGCTAATCTTCGGCTTCATCATTCTCTACTTTCGCCAGCCAATCGTGGACGTGATCGCAACGGTTACCGGTCAAGAATTATGGGATCCGCAGGTGAGGTTTCTTTCCACCCTACCTGCGCGCGTGGATACGGTAGAAATCACACTGATCGCTGCCCTTGCTTTGCTGCTGAGCTTCCTCGCCACGCTCTACCAGGCATGGAAGGCTTCGAGCACAGATCCCGTCCAGGTGCTGCGCTATGAGTAGTCCTGTAGTCAGCCTGCGCGGTCTGAAGCGGAGTTTCCAACAGGGGTCCACCACCATCGACGTGTTGCGCGGCGTCGATCTCGACATCATGCCAGGCGAGATCGTGGCGCTTTTAGGCCCCTCTGGCTCAGGCAAATCGACCATGTTGCAAGCAGTCGGATTACTGGAGGGCGGTTTTACTGGTTCAATCGCGATTGCTGGCACAGAAGCGAGCGACCTTCCGTCAGCTGAACGAACTGCCCTAAGGCGCGAACATCTAGGCTTCGTATATCAATTCCATCACTTGCTGCCCGATTTCAATGCGCGCGAAAACGTAGTGATGCCGCAGATGATTGCAGGCGTCTCAGAGGCGGATGCGAGTGCACGCGCGGATGAGTTGCTCACTGCTCTCGGCCTTGGTGAGCGGCTCGATCATCGGCCAAGCCAGCTTTCTGGCGGAGAGCAGCAGCGCGTTGCTGTAGCGCGCGCGCTCGCAAATCGGCCCACGCTCGTCCTTGCCGATGAACCAACCGGTAATCTTGATGAACACACTTCAGATCGTGTGCTCCAGCAATTCCTGACTCTGGTGCGTGGGGAGGGCAGTGCTGCCTTGGTCGCCACACACAATGAAAGGCTTGCCATGCGGATGGACCGTGTCGTTCGCTTGCATGACGGCGTGCTTGGATAGAGCGCATTGGTAGAACCCGATTGCATCTTGGTGGATGCAGGCTTGCATATTTCCGGGCAATGTTGACGATCCTACCATAGTAATTGGGGGTGATACTATGCTGACGATATTGGGCGCGATTGCATTGATGCAGGCAAGCACCGACGCAGCGCCAACTTCTGCGCCGCCGGCCTGCGATACGCAGGCACATGCAGGTTTCGACATGTGGATAGGCGAATGGGACGTCCATCCTGCCGCGCAACCTGAACGCAAAGTCGCCGAAAGCAGGATCGAGCGCGCCCATGCTGGCTGCGCGATCCTGGAGCGATGGATGCCGCTAAGCGGTACAGGCGGGAGCAGCACAAGCCACTATGATCCTGCGACCGAGCAATGGCATCAGAAATGGGTCGGCTCTTCACCAGAATCGGTTGAGTTCACCGGCGGTGTTGTTGACGGCAAGATGGTGATTGCCGGCTGGTGGATGAACGTGACTGGCCCTGGTCAGCATGCGTTGATCCGCATGAGCTACAGCAAGAACGAGGATGGCAGTGTGAGGCAACATGGAGAGGCCTCGACTGATCATGGTGTTTCATGGCAGACTGCGTTTGATTTTATCTATCGATCTAGAGAGAGGGCCAGCGAATGACCACGATTGCCGATTTCACCGTCACGACCAATCGGGGTGAAGCGCTAAATCTCGGCGAAAAGAAGGGCAATGTCCTGCTTGTCGTAAACACCGCCAGCAAATGTGGTTTCACTCCGCAATATGATGGCCTTGAAGCGGTGTATCAGAAGTATAAGGATCGCGGCTTTGAAGTGCTGGGTTTCCCATGCAACCAATTTGGCAATCAGGAGCCAGGCAACGCGGACGAGATCGAGCAGTTCTGCAAGCTGAACTATGGCGTTACATTCCCCTTGATGGAGAAAATCGATGTGAACGGCGATAGCGCCTCGCCGTTGTTCGACTGGATGAAGGATGAAGCGAAGGGCCTATTCGGTTCTACCTCGATCAAGTGGAACTTCACCAAGTTCTTGATTGATCGCGATGGTAATGTCGTGCGCCGCTATGCCCCTAATGACCGGCCAGAGCGCATCGCGCGGGATATTGAGAAACTTCTTTAGGAATCTACCACCCCCTGACTGTGGAGAAATTCCACAAATCAGTGCTTCCGAATCGCCGCAGATTTCCTAGACTGGCGCAATGGCATTTGCTCCATTCGTTCCGTTACGCGTTTTCTCCTCCTATTCGATGCTCGAAGGGGCCATCGAGCCGAAAGCGATAGCCAAGCTGGCCAAGGAACGCGGCTTTCCGGCAATCGCTATTTGCGACCGAAACGGCCTTTACGGCGCGGTCATGTTTGCCACCGCCTGTTTCAACGAGGGCGTCCAACCCATAATTGGTGCATCGGTGGGCGTGTTGCGCAATGGTGCCGATGGTGCGGAACGTGCAGTGGTCGATTACCTGCCACTATTTGCGCAGGATGAGCAGGGATATGACAATCTCTGCCGCCTTGTCTCAAAGGCGCATCTTGATCGCCCGCTAGAGCTGGAGCCTCACATCTCCCTGCAGGATCTGGAAGAGCGCACTGCGGGGCTGATTGCCCTGAGCGGCGCGGGTGAGGGTGGACTCACAAGATTGGTGGCAGAGGGGCAATCGGCGCATGCCAATGCACTCTGCGATCAATTGCAGCGGTTGTTCCCGGACAGGTTCTATATCGAACTGGCGCGCGATGGCGATGAAGCCACCAAGAATGCCGAAGCGGGGCTGGTTGATCTGGCCTATGCGCGTGACATTCCATTGGTAGCAACCAATCCTGCCAATTTCGCTGAGCCACATATGCATGGCGCGCACGACGCAATGCTCTGCATCGCCAACTCCAGCCATATCGAGGCAGAAGACAGGCCACATTCAAACCGCAACGCCTTTGTGAAGTCGGCCCCCATGATGGAGGAGCTTTTCAAGGATCTTCCCGAGGCTTTGGAGAACACGCTCACCATTGCGCAGCGATGCGCCTACGCACCGCCTTTCCGCAAACCCATCCTGCCCAGCCTTGCTGGCGATCTTGAGGGTGAGGCGCGTATGTTGGCGGAGGATGCTCGCAAAGGCTTGGAGGCACGGCTTGAACCTTATGGCGAGATGAGTGCGGAAGAGCGCAAGACCTATTTCGACAGGCTCGACTATGAAATCGACATCATCATCGGGATGGGATTTCCCGGCTATTTCCTGATCGTTGCCGACTTCATCAAATGGGCAAAAGAGCAGGGGATTCCAGTTGGCCCAGGCCGCGGTTCGGGTGCGGGATCATTGGTCGCATGGGCACTGACCATTACCGATCTGGATCCGATCAAACTGGGCTTGCTGTTTGAACGCTTCCTCAATCCTGAGCGCGTTTCAATGCCCGACTTTGATATCGACTTCTGCGAAACACGGCGGGGCGAGGTGATCCGCTATGTCCAACAGAAGTATGGGCACGATCACGTCGCGCAGATCATCACCTTCGGTAAGCTCAAGGCGCGCGCCGTGCTGCGAGATTGCGGCCGGATCCTGCAGATGAGCTACGGCCACGTAGATCGTCTTTGCAAGATGGTACCAAACCATCCGACCGACCCCTGGACGCTGCCGAGAGCGTTGAACGGGGCCGCTGATTTCAAGCGTGAATATGACAATGACAACGAGGTGAAACGCCTTGTTGATCTGGCGCTCCAGCTTGAAGGCCTCCCGCGCAACAGTTCGACCCACGCCGCAGGTGTTGTGATTGGTGACAGGCCGCTCGCCAAGTTGGTGCCGCTTTACCGCGATCCCCGCTCTGACATGCCGGTGACGCAGTTCGACATGAAATATGTCGAATCTTCCGGCCTTGTGAAATTCGACTTTCTTGGCCTTAAGACCTTGTCGGTGCTGCAAAAGGCGGTCGACTTGTTGGCAAAACGCGGGATCGAGGTCGATCTTGGCGCGCTCAGCTGGGACGATGCCGACGTTTATGACCTTCTGCAGTCAGGAAACACGGTCGGTGTATTCCAACTCGAGTCTGATGGGATGAGACGCACGCTATCGGCCGTCAAACCTACAAGTTTCGGGGACATCATCGCGCTTGTATCGCTCTATCGTCCGGGCCCGATGGATAACATCCCGCTATTTGGCAAACGCAAGAATGGCGAGGCGGAGATTGCCTATCCGCATCCAAAGCTGGAAGCGATCCTGGCCGAAACATATGGCATCTTCGTCTACCAGGAGCAGGTCATGCAGGCGGCGCAGGTTCTGGCCGGCTATTCGCTTGGCGATGCAGATCTGCTGCGCCGCGCCATGGGTAAGAAGATCCAGGCTGAGATGGACGCGCAACGCGAACGTTTCGTTTCGGGCTGCAAGGAAGTTAGTGGGATCGAACCGAAGCAGGCCAATGAGCTGTTCGATTTGATCGACAAGTTCGCTGGCTACGGCTTTAACAAGTCGCACGCGGCCGCTTACGCCTTGCTCGCTTACCAGACGGCATGGCTGAAAGCGCATTATCCTGAAGAGTTCTACGCCGCATCGATGTGCTTCGATATTCACCAGTCGGAGAAGCTGGCCGTTTTCGTCGATGATGCGCGTCGTTATCCCGGGGGCGGGATCATGATATTGCCGCCTAATATCAACAAATCTGAAGCTCGATCCACCGTCGAACAGACCGATGACGGCTATGCCGTGCGATATGCTCTCGCGGGGATCAGGAATGTCGGTGAAAAGGCGATGGAAGCAGTGATCGCGGAACGTGAAGGTTCCGGACCATTCACCAGCTTGCGCAATCTGTTTGAGCGGATTCCAAAGGGCGGGCTCAACTCTCGCCAGTTGCAGGGCCTGGCCGCTGCGGGAGCGCTGGATTGCCTGGACGAGAATCGTGCCCAAATATTCGCTAATGCGGATTTGTTGTTGGCAGTTGCCGATGCCGCAGAAAGAGAGCGTGCAAGCGGGCAAGCCGTGTTGTTTGGGGGAGAGAGCGAGGCCGATGACGATTTGCGCTTGTTAGAGGTTCCTGCCTGGTCGCGAACAGAAAAGATGGCCAAGGAGCGCGAGAATTTCGGCTTCTATTTCTCGGCGCATCCAGTGCAGCAATTCTGGACCAAAGCCTCTGCCAATGGTGCGCGCACCTATCAAAGCTTGATGGAGGCTGGCGCGCCACCTGGCGGGCGCTCGCTCGCTGTGATGGCGGCAATGGTCGAGGATGTATCAAAGGCCCGGACTCGCAAGGGCGGCGAGTTCGTTCGCGCAACCTTTTCCGACCCGTCGGGCCAGTTTTCGGCAGCATGCTTTGAAGAAGGCCTTGTGAGTCAATTCGAGGATTGGGCTCAAGAGGGCAAGTGTTTGCTCCTCAATGTTGAGCTCGACGCGCCCAACCCCAATGAACCTCCGCGAGTAACTGTACGGGGTGCGCGAGCATTAGAGGATGTGTCAACCGGCTCACGCATGTTGCTGCAGCTCGATGTTTCAAGCGTTGAGGCGCTGATCGATCTCAAGCTGGAACTGGCCACATCTGATGCTGCAGACGGGGAGGTGATCATTCGGCTCGTCATTTACGAAGACCAGCAAGCTCTCATGCGCCTGGGCAGGAATTTCGAGCTGGATGGGGAGTTGGCCGAAAGGCTTTCTTCGATCGAGGGTATTTCAAACGTCGAACTCCAACCATTGCGCGTGCCCGGCAGAGGCAAGGCCAACCTGCGATTGGTTGCCTGACGCTCTCTAAATCAACGGGATGTAAAACTGGCAATTGCCAAGCACTTCAATGCTCGGCATGATTGATGGCAAATCAAAACTGAAGGGAGAGACGATGCTCGGCGCGATGCAAGATTGGACAATGCGTATTACGCACGTGATTGATCACGCGGCACGCGAAGCTGGATCAAGGGAAATCGTTTCGCGTTGGGCGGATGGTAGTGAAACACGCACCAATTGGACCGGTATTCGCGATGATGCGCTTAAGATGGCGCAAGCGTTACAGGCAATGGGCATCAAGAAAGGTGATCGTGTTGCCAGCCTGGCGATGAACCATTCGCGCCACCTGGTCAGCTGGTATGGCGTTGCAGGGATGGGCGGGGTGCTCCATACGGTCAATCCGCGGCTGTTTGACGACCAGCTTGAGTACATCGTCAATCATGCCGAGGATCGCGTTCTTCTCTATGACGCGGCATTTCAGCCCATCGTTGATCGGATGAAAGAACACTGGACGACGGTAGAACATTACATCTGCTACGACAGTGGCGAAAACTCACCCGCTTTTGAGGACTGGATTGGGGAGCAAAACGGAAATTTCGAGTGGGTAACCGGCGCTGAAACCGATCCCTGCATGATCTGTTATACCTCTGGCACTACCGGCAATCCGAAAGGCGTACAGTACGAACATCGTTCGACGCTTATGCACGCGTTGGCGGGATTGCAGCCGGCTGCATTCAATTTCAGCTCTGCATCGGTGATGCTTCCTGTCGTGCCTATGTTCCATGCGGCCAGTTGGGGCTTGCCTTATGCGGGTGCAATGGCTGGCATCAAATTCGTGTTTTCGGCGGTCAATGATCCAGCGGTCCTGCACGAACTGATGATGCGCGAGGGTGTAACAGACAGTGCAGGCGTGCCGACAGTTTGGCTTGCCCATTTCCAATACTGTGACAAGGAAGGCATCGACCTGCCCCCGCTCAAGGCGGCCACTATCGGTGGTTCTGCATGTCCGCGTTTCATGATTGAACGGCTTATGAAGAATGGTACGCGCGTGCAGCACGCTTGGGGCATGACTGAAACTTCTCCGATCGGAACAGTTGGCGGTCCGACTTGGGATTGGGACGAGCTTTCATTCGAAGAGAGGGTCGACAAGACAGCTATGCAAGGGCGGCCTGTATTTGGGGTCGAGCTACGGATAGTCGATCTCGATGATATGATGACCGACCTTCCGCGTGACGGGAAAACCTCTGGCGCTCTTCAGATCCGCGGCCCCTGGATCATCAAGCGATATTTCAAGGCTGAGCAGGACGCCGCCAATAATGAAGGATGGTTCGATACTGGCGATGTCGGGATCATCCATCCGGATGGCACATTGCAGCTGACCGATCGTACAAAGGATGTGATCAAGTCGGGCGGCGAATGGATCAGTTCGGTTGAGTTGGAGAACGCTGCAGTCGGGCATCAAGACGTGGCGGAAGCTGCTGCCGTGGGAATGTACCACTCCAAATGGGACGAGCGCCCTGTTTTGTTTGTGGTCAAGAACGAAGGTGCGGACGTCTCAGCTCAAGATGTGATCGAACATCTGAAGCCACTCGTGGCCAAATGGTGGCTGCCCGATGCGGTCGAATTCATCGAAGAGATTCCGCACACGGCGACGGGCAAGATCAGCAAGAAGGATCTGCGTGACCAATTTGCCGACTACAAGCTGGAGGCTTGAGGATGCCAGAAGTCTATATCGATCCAAGCCCAAGGAATTTTCAGTCGTTCAAGGATTTGCCGCGCGACGAGCCGATCCAAATGCTTAACCTGCTGCGGTACCGTGATCTGGCCAAATATCCTGAAGGGCACGAGCATCACGGCAACGGTTGGAGTGGGCGGCGTGCCTATGAGGAATATGGCAAGACTTCGGGCCCGATCTTTCGTCGTGTTGGCGGCGAGATAATCTGGCGCGGCGCGTTCCAGTGCATGGTGACCGGGCCTGAGCCTGACGAGAAGCTTTGGCATGACGGATTCGTCGCGCAATATCCCAATGCCGGTACCTTCTTCGAGATGATCAAGGACCCGGATTATCAGCTAGCCGTGCAAAACCGAACGGCTGCGCTGGGTGATAGTCGATTGATGCGCTTCTCACCCGGCGAAGTCGGACAAGGGTTTGGATGAGTGCACTTATCGAATCTGCCTCACCTGACGATGCGGAGGCGGTTCGTGCGATTTATGCCTTTCATGTTCTGAACGGTACGGCCAGCTTTGATACCGACTCGGCCGATCTTGAATTCTGGCGCAAGAAGATCGCCCAGGTTCTGGGTCACGGATGGCCGTTTGTGGTCTATCGTGCTGACGGACAAGTTCGGGGATATGCTTATGCGACCCAGTTTCGCGACAGGGCAGCCTAAGCGCATACCTGCGAGAATAGCTTCTATGTTGCAGACGGCTTTCGTGGTCAGGGTGTAGGGGCTCAGTTACTAGCGGAACTCATCACTCAGGCCAGGGCGTCAGGTTTCGAACAGATGATCGCAGTAATTGGCGGAGGAGAGCCGGCGAGTGTCGCACTTCATACCAAGCTCGGATTTGGCTCGGCTTGTTCTCCATTAAGGAGAACATAAAAAGAACAAAAGTCTATGGGAAGCCTATTTCTCGAGGAGGCGGGGCATCAGTTCGACAAAATTGCATGGGCGATTGCGTGCATCGAGCTGCTCCGCAAGAATGCCATCCCATCCGTCCTTAACCGCTCCTTTAGAACCGGGTAGGGCGAAGATATAAGTTCCGCGAGACACCACCGCATGGGCGCGGGACTGAACGGTGCTGGTCCCTATCGAGTTATAGGATAGCCAGCGAAACAACTCACCAAATCCTGGAATGTCCTTTTCCTTCACGCGGTCAAGGGCCTCTGGCGTAACGTCCCTGCCAGTCAGCCCCGTACCCCCTGTTGAAACGATCGCATCAATGCTGGGGTCATCGATCCAGGTATTGAACTTGCTTGCGATTATCCCAGCATCGTCTCTCTCGATGGCGCGCGCGGCAAGATTGTGGCCTGCAGTCTTAATACGCTCTGCCAGAATGTCGCCCGAAGTATCATCGGCAGCGGTTCGTGTGTCCGATACGGTGAGAAGGGCGATATTAATCGGTTTGAACTGGCGAGTTTCATCAATTGCCATCAGTCATTCCTGCTAATTCTGCTTTGCGGTGCTACCGGAAATTCTGGCCAGAGACCTTGGGCCAGCGAAAGTCGGCTGTTCGAGCCGCTACCTTCATTCCTTTGATACATCCAGTAATTACGCATCACGATTGCGACATAGCTGCGCGTTTCCCAATAAGGGATCGACTCCATATAGAGTAGAGGATCGTCCTGATCGCGGATTTCAGCATTCCAGCGAGCGACTGGAGAAAGCCCGGCATTATAGGCAGCCATTATCTTTGGCAGCCTACCCTGGGTTGTCCTGCTGTCTCGCAGCATTTCCAGATTTCGTTGTCCAAATGAGAGGTTCACCCCAGGGTCGTTGAGATCAACATAACTCGCACTCATTTGCAGACCACCGGCATGCTGGCGCACGGTTATCGGCGTAATCTGCATCAGACCGCGGGCATTTGCGGGACTGACTGCGTCGGTACGGAAGTTGGATTCCTGGAGGGCATGGGCATATGCGAGCGAAGGGTCGACATTCCATCCTGATACTGGCCTCCAGTGCGCGGTTGGATAGCGCAGATCGGGGCTGGAACGCATTCCGCGCGGCGCATTATAGGCCATGAACAATTGGGTGGCCGGTAGGCCCAGGCTTCGCGCAAGCCGTGCGATAGACTCAAATTCACGGCGCTCACCGATACGCACTTGGTGGCGCAATACTTCGTCAGCAAGTTCTGGGCGTCCAATTTCCACCAATGCCAATGCAATGCTGACATTTTCGCGGTCCTTTAAGCGGTCCCAGTCGCTGCGGCCAAATTCGCCAAGCTTGCCTTGTGCCGGAACCCTGATGCCCAGTCGCTCAAGGGCAAGCATCCCGTAGAGCGTCTGATCATGTCTGGAAGCGGCAGAGAGATGCTGCTGGGCCGTGGATGGACTACG